>CAYOPD010000029.1:0-2862 GCA_964405735.1 uncultured Saprospiraceae bacterium
AGTTGGCCTTCAGGCCGGTATGAAAGAAAGGACCGTTATTGAAGAGGTTGGAAAGGGAATAATGGAAATTGATGGAGGATTCAATCACCTCATACCCGATGTGTGTGCCGAACTGACCAATGGTGAAGGACAATTTGTCCGTTGCTTTCCAGGTGCCGTAAAGCTGTTTGATTCCGAATACACCGGCTCCAAGGGAAACCGGGAATGAAACGCCCTGGAAACTCGCCAGGGTGGCCAGGCTGGTATTTGGTCCGGCCAGAAGGTCAGCTACCAACTCCACTTTGTCGTGGGTATACGACAGTTTGCCCTGGATCAGGCCCAGGGAAAACTCATTGCTGTTGATGTCAAAAGCGCGGGACCCGGCTGCCGGTCCCCAAAGATTGGCTCCCACGCCGGTCTTGTTAAAATTAAAGTTGTAATACATGTCGGCATAGCCGCTTACCTTAAATGCCTTTGGAGGGATGGAGTCCTGGGCATTGGAGGAATACACCACAGTCAGGCAAAGAAGTAAGTAAATGGTTTTGTTTAAAAATTTCATAGTCTTGAGTTTGTTACTGGCGTCAAATGTAAATGGGGGTGGGCCGATGAAAAATTCAAAAACCTTTTGCTATTGTAATTTTCAATTTTTACTTATTATGCTTTAAAATTTAACCTAATAGCCCATAATAATTGTAAAATCAAAGAAAATAGGTTGAAAATCAGGTATATTTTAACAAAAAACATGAAAATTATCGAATACTAAGTTTTACAGATTGTGCCGTTAAAGTCCAGTTTACAGGGCTTATTTTTACTTCTTTTCCTGTCGGTTGATGTATGAAACAGGCTTTACGGGGATTCCGGTCTGGGTCCCGGATTGGATAAAAACCAGTATTTTCAGCTCGTGTTAAAATTGAATGTTTTATGAATAAATCTTCCAGACGCAGATTTCTCCGCCAGTTTGGCACCGGGTCCCTCGCCTTATCCGGCGGGTGGTTCAGCCCGGCCATAGCCGAAGAATATTATGAGAAACATGTTTTACCTTATAACAGGACTTATGCCGCCAATGACCGGATTGGGATCGGGGTCATCGGCTGTGGAATTCAGGGCAATTTTGACCTCCGGGCAGCCCTGCAGGTTCCCGGAGCCCAGCTTGCAGGGGCCTGCGACCTTTATACCGGCAGGCTGACGCGAATGAAGGAAGTTTACGGACAGGATCTCTATACTACCCGGGACTACAGGGAGCTGCTCCAGCGAAAGGAAGTGGATGCCGTCATCGTGGCCACCAGTGATCATTGGCACAGCCGAATCGCTATAGACGCGCTTAAAGCCGGAAAACATGTGTATTGTGAAAAACCCATGGTCCACCTGTTCAATCAGGGCCATGCCGTGATCAATGCCCAGAAAGAATCCGGAAAGGTGCTCCAGGTGGGCAGTCAGGGGATCAGCGGTATCGACTTTGCAAAAGCCAGGGAACTCTACCAGAGCGGCACCATTGGCAAATTGAATTGCATCGAGGCTTCCAACGACCGTCAAAATGCAATCGGAGCATGGCAATACAGCATCCCTTCCGACCAGTCGCCCCAAACGGTAGATTGGGACAAATACGTCGAGGTCCTCAACAAAAAGCCTGCATATGACGCAAAAAAATTCTTCTGGTGGCGGAATTACCGGGAATTCGGTACCGGTATGGCCGGCGACCTGTATGTGCACCTCATCACGGGAATTCATTATGTGACCGGATCCCTGGGACCCAGCAGGATCCTTTCATCCGGGGAATTATCCTATTGGAAAGACGGCAGGAACGTCCCTGATGTCATGATCACCATTCTTGATTACGACGAGACACCGCAGCATCCGGCCTTCCAGGTCATGTTGCGGTGCAATTTCGTCAGCGGTGCAGGTGGGAGCGGGGGCACTAAATTTATTGGCAGCGAAGGTGTACTCACCAAAACCGGCAATGGGGTGAAGGTTCAGCACAGCCTGATGTCCAAAGCGCCCGGGATAGGCGGTTATGACTCCTTATTTACTTATCCACAAGCCCTTCAGGACAAAATGATGGCGGAATACAACTCCAAATGGTCGGAAGAAGATAAAAAAAGGCCTACCCGGCCAAACATCGAGTTTTCAGCACCGGAAGGGGCCAACGCCCATGTTGACCACTTCAGCAATTTTTTTGAAAGTATCCGGAACAATAAACCCAATATAGAAGATGCCACTTTCGGTTTCAGGGCAGCAGGCCCCTGCCTCGCGGCAAACGAAAGTTATTTTCAGAAGAAAATCATAAAATGGGATCCCGCAGGCATGAAACTGAAGAAATAATCGTTTCCGTTTCATGTCTATATCCCCCGCCCTGAGGACCCTGAGCGCATTTCTATTTGGAATTTGTTTATGGTTTGCCTCTTGTAAAAAAGAAGAGGATCAGTTTCTTTTCCGGATGGAATACGACCAGTTCATTTCCATTCCACCGGGGCTCAATACCGTCGAAACCTATACGTTTATACTCAAAGACCTACCTTCCAATTTTCAGGCCTTATTGTCCGCTAATGGCCTCACCGATGGGGCTGTCCGCTCCATCAATCCGGGTTCGATCCGCTTGACCGATGAGTTGAACCAACTCGATTTCAACCGTTTTGAAAAAGTGTCTTTGCTGGCCAGTACCGGCGATTTTAAAAACGAAAAAGAGATCGGTTATCAGGAGACCATTCCGCTCAATTCCAGCAACCAGTTGCAATTGTTTCCCACCCTGGTCGATGCCCGGGATATTTTTTCACAGAATACCTTCAACCTCCGGTTGAAAATAAAACTTAGAAATTTTCTCTCCTCCAGTTCCAATGTCCGGCTGAGGATTGTAATGAGTGCGAGGCAGTAGCTGAGGACAGAGGA
>CAYOPD010000029.1:2962-40239 GCA_964405735.1 uncultured Saprospiraceae bacterium
CTGACTATGCCTGATTACGACCTAGCCACCATCCGATTATCGCTCCGGCCACAGCCGCGAAGACGACATTAAGGGCAATGTCGAGAAGCATAAAATTCATTTTAAGCAGGTTGGTGGTAGCGTACATGCCAAAGTCAAAACTCAGGATCATCAGCAATCCAAGCAGGGCACCGGCTTTTGCTCCTCCTCCGGCCGTGCGGATATTGGCCCATTTGTCAAAAACATAGGCCAAAAGGAGGCTGCTTGCAAAGGTGCCCAGAAACAGGAAAATGAAACTGGAAGCGCCCATTTCCGTTTCTGATTTCATGACTCCGGGCATCATGTTGGAAGACATGTAATCCATGAGTAAAAGACCATAACAAAGGAAGCCAAGAATAAAACTGGCCAATGCTCCCAATAGGGCAGCTACGATAACTTTACTGTTCATAAATAGATAATTTAAGGTTTTTGATTTAATGGAATAAATAAGATAAGCAATAAGTGATCAGCAATCGGCAATAAAAAGTCAGGTAGGAAGTCCGTAGGTCGGTCGACCAGAATTCCGGAAATACTTTATTAAGCATTCGTTATCCAATGTTTGATTCTTTCATGCCGGGTTACGGCCCAACCACCAACCGATTGCAGCACCCCCGGAAGCTGTGACCAGGGTGCTGGCCAGCACATCGACGATTACCTTGCCCAGCCCACTGAACATATGGGTAGTGGCATAAAGTCCCAGGTCAACGCTCAGGGCCATCAATACGCCGATCAGGGCTCCTGCTCTTAAGCCGCCCTGGAGCGTACGGATATTTGCCCAGCTGTCAAAGATGTAGGCGATCAGCAGGCTGGAAACAAAAGAGGCGAGGAATATAAATACGTATGAAGCCCCGCTCATTTCTTCAGCCGTTTTCATCAGCCCCGGGGCAACGCCGGCAGCCATGTAATTTCCAAGAATGAGTCCGAAGACAATAAAACCAGCGATAAAACTGGCCACGGCACCAATGAGGGCTGCCAGCAAGACTTTACTGTTCATATTTAATGTATTTAAGGTTTAGGGTTTTGAATATAATACAATAAACTCATATTAGTTAAAATTATTTATATGCAGTCAGCGGACAGTTGTCATCTGATAGCCGATAGCTGATAGCTGATAGCCGATAGCTCACACCTTATCTCTATATTTGCCTCCGTTTTTTTAAATCATAAATGAAAGTCACTGAGTATTTTGAGAAGGCCCAAGGCCAAACCCTGATCTCCTTCGAAATTTTACCTCCTTTAAAAGGAGGCAGCATTGATTCCATATTCAAGATTCTGGATCCCCTGATGGAATTCCGGCCTCCCTTTGTGGATGTCACCTATCACCGGGAGGATTTTATCTACCGGAAAAACGACGATGGTTTTTTTGAAAAAATCGCCATCCGGAAAAGGCCGGGTACAGTAGTGATTGCCCAGGCCATCCAAAACCGTTACGGAGTAGATGCGGTCCCCCACCTGATCTGCGGGGGATTTACCAGGCAGGAGACGGAAGACGCGCTGATCGATATGGCCTATGCCAAAATAAACAATGTGCTTGCCCTGAGGGGAGATGCGCGTAAATTCGAAGGCCGATTTATTCCCGAACCGGAAGGCCATCATTACGCCATTGACCTGATCCGGCAGATCATGGATATGAACCAGGGCAAATACATCGATGCCGACATTGTTGATGGTGCAAAGTCTAATTTTTGTATTGGCATTGCCGGATACCCTGAAAAACATTTTGAAGCGCCCAATATGGAATCGGACATTCATTACATCAAAGAAAAAATAAATGCGGGCGGGGAATATATTGTTACCCAGATGTTTTTTGATAATAAAAAGTATTTTGAATTTGTTGACCTGTGCAGGCAACACGGCATCACGGTTCCCATTGTTCCGGGCTTAAAACCACTGACTCGAAAAAACCAGGTTCAAAGCCTGCCTGCTTCTTTCTATATCAACCTGCCCGAAGACCTGGTGAAAGCCGCCGAGGGTGCCAAGACCACGGAAGCCGTCAAACAGGTGGGCATCGAATGGGCGGTCGCCCAGTGCCGGGAATTAAAAAAAGCAAAAGTCCCCTCCTTGCATTTTTATACCATGGGCGATAGTGAAACGACCAGGAAAATTGCAGAAAAGGTGTTCTAACAACGATTACCCGTCAATGTTACTAACTTGCAAACTTAACAAACTTGCTAACTAACTGACTACTGACTACTGATTACTGAAATTACCTTTCCAGTATAAAATCCATCAGCTGCCTCAATCTTATAAAAGTACATTCCGGGTGCCCACCCCGAGGTTTCCAGCTCAATCCGATTTACAGGGCCAAATCCCTGGCTGAACGCAAGGCGCCCGTGAAGGTCCCGGATGATGAGATTGCCGAAAAGGGTACTGCCATCAAAATCAAATACCAATCCCCGGCTGAATGGATTTGGGAAGGCACGGATTTTTGCCTTTGGGGTATTCCCGGTGCCGGTGCTCAGCAGTTCTTTTGCCATGTTCCAGGCCCTGAGTGCATTGAGCCTGCCGGATCCATACACAATATTCGGAATGACCGTGCCACTGTCCGGCCCGCAGGTGAAGCGGAGGGTCTTCTGTTCGGCGCTTTTTTCCAGGATATCTTCCAAAAGCTCAACTTTACCGGCGAGGCTTGGAAAAGCTGAGATCAGCAAAGCAACCGTACCGCTGACATGAGGGGAGGCCATACTGGTGCCGTTGTAGGCAGCATAACCTCCAAATCGAATGGTCGACCGCACGGCTACACCGGGGGCGGCTAGATTAGGTTTTATTCTGAAACTGCCGTCGATGACCACCGGACCCCTGCTGCTGAAAGAGGCAATGGTGTCGTTGATGGAGGTGGCACCTACACTAAAGGAAGGTTCGAAGATGGCTGGGGGGTCCTGGATCGAACTGCAACCCTGAGAACCGTCATTTCCCGCAGAAGCGGTCACAAAAATCCCTGCTGATTTCAGGTTTTTAATCACCTGTTCCATGGTTTGAAAATTGGAAGGATTGCATCCTTCTTCTTTGGGACAACCCCAGCTGTTGTTGATCACATGGGGTGCTTTTGCCGGATCGGGGTTTTGGCCAATGAGGTTGGTGGGTGCCAGAAACCATTCAAAACATTCTATATAAGTGGTCAGGGTGCCCCAGCCCCGCTCCATGCACCGGCAACCGATCCATTTTGCTTCCGGTGCAACCCCAATCTGAAAATCTGTAGCCGCCATGGTACCGGTGGTATGGGTGCCGTGATTGTGGTCATCACAGGGCGCCAGGACATTGAGGCCACAGGGGTTGTTCAATGGGTTGTCGGTGCTGTCCTTATTCAACGGATGAAGGCCGTGGATGGCATCGTGCCAGTTGTAATTATGGTCAAGGTTATTGATATCCAGTGAACCCCGGTAGCTTCCGCGGATGGCCGGGTGAAGATCCACGCCGGTATCTTCACTTCCAAGTACAGCTCCTTTACCTTTAATGCCCATTGACCATAAGTTATCCGCCTGGATCCGGTCGATTCCCCACTCCAAAGCAGCATGAGGACTGCGCGATTCCGGAACGTTGAGATCCAACGGAGTTTCCAAAGGTTTGATCAGGGCATACGCGGAGTTGAGTTCTATGCGGGCCACTTCCGGTTGCCTGGAAAGGTATTCAATCAATTGCCTGCCAGCCTCCGGTATATGGATTCCGTTGATAATATAAAAGGTCTGATGACCGATCCGATTCCGCACCAGGTATCGGCGCACTTCGGACTGGGCTATTCGGGCCTCTGTGCTGAGTTTTTCATAGACGAAGCGGCCTTTTTCCTTCTTGGTTTCAAGGAGGCCTGCCGACCGTGGAAGGTCTGCATTTCGGGAATTGAAAACACAAAGGATGTCGGCGGTCTGGTAATTTTTCAGCTGATCCAGTACCCAGGGATCAATGATGGCGGGTGCTGGTGGGATAAAAAAGGCCGCCAGCCAGATCAGGAATATATTCACCATAGTGGGAACCAAGGTCCAAAGATATAAGGAATACCATGCCTGAATGAAAGATTTAAACAAGACAGGGTCCGTCAAAAGAGGAATACATCAACACATTGAGCGCCCGAATTTTACGAGCAAAATCCGGATAATTTACCTAACTTTCCCACCCTTCGTTAATCAACGGCTGACATGAATATCGCTCAATACACGCTATCGGAAACCGAACGGCAGGCATTCGAAAAATTGCAGGAAGAACTCATCCCTCAGTTCCAATTACAGTTTCCGGACCCCATGGCCCCTAAAACGGTGATCATAGTACCAAGCCTGAGCCTGGATTCAGAGATCCTTTCTAAAATTTCGGGTCATATTCATTACGAGGAACGATTGCTTTGTTTGCTGTTGTTGCTCCGAATGCCGCGCACCCATGTCATATATCTGAGCAGCATGCCTATTGATGAAGTCATTGTAGACTATTATCTCCACCTGATCCAGGGCATTACCCATATGCATGCGCGCAAAAGGCTGAGCCTGTTGTCCTGCTACGATGCCTCCAATATACCCCTGACCGAAAAAATCCTGGAAAGGCCAAGATTGATGGAGCGAATCAAGGGATTGGTCCCCCCCAGTCATGTGGCCCATATAGCCGCCTTTAATGTAACTCCCCTGGAGGAGCAGCTTGCTCTGAAACTGGGATTCCCACTCTATGGTTGCCCGTCCTCCCTGTCCTTTTGGGGATCCAAGAGCGGCAGCCGGGAATTGTTCCGTAATGCCGGCATTCCTATGCCTCCGGGATATGAAAATCTCAAAAGCACTGAAGATGCGCTCCAGGCCCTGATGAACCTGAAAGCAGAACAACCACATCTTACCAAGGCGGTTTTGAAGCTCAATGAAGGTTTTTCCGGCGATGGAAATGCGATCTATACTTTTGGCAAATTGCCTAAAATCACCGAAGACCTTTTGCGCAACAATCTCAAAATGGTGGCCTCGGATATGGTGTTTGATCAGTTCATGGAGAAATTCAACCAGATGGGTGGCATCGTGGAGGCATTCCTGCCCGGGGTCCAGGCTTCGCCTTCGGTACAGTGCCTGATCAATCCGCTGCAGGAAATCGATGTCGTTTCCACCCACGACCAGATCCTGGGCGGCGAATCAGGCCAGGTATACCTGGGTGCCCGCTTTCCGGCCGATGAAGCCTACCGACGGGAGATCGGGGAATTGGGATATAAATTGTCAAAACACATGTCCACCCTTGGTGTGCTTGGCCGGTTTGGAGTGGATTTTGTTTCGGTAAAAGAAGGGGAAGAGTGGAAACATTATGCTATTGAAATCAACCTGAGAAAGGGAGGCACCTCGCACCCTTACCTGATGCTTCAATTGCTTACGGGCGGACGGTACGATTACAAGGAAGGGCAATACATCATGCCCAACGGGCAGACCCGGAGTTATATTGCCACCGATGCCCTCGTCTATGACAATTTTAAAAAACTGACCCCGCCGGACCTCATCGATGTCGCCGTCTGCAACAACCTGCATTTTGACGGGACCACCGAAGAAGGCGTTGGTTTTCATTTGATCGGAGCGATGTCCCAGCATGGAAAACTGGGAGTGGTTTCCATCGGCACTACCCCCGAAAGGGCTGAAGCCTTATACAACAGGACCATTTCTGTTTTGCTGGGTGAAAGCCGCTGATCAGCCTTGCACTACCTGCTTCAAAACCAAATTATCAATAATTAACTTTTAAATAATCGGACCAACATGTTTTTTAATAAAGCTTTAATCCTTTTTTTGACCTGCGGCTTTTCCCTTCATGCGCAAAGCCCTCTGCCTCAAATTAAGAAATGGCTGGATGATTCATCCTACCTGGAAACCCGGATCGAAGAGATGAAAACAAAAACGTTTAAAGTATTTGCATCTTCGGGGAAGTCAGTTCCCTTTTCGGAACCCGCCGTCACCGGTCCGGAATTGCCGGATAGTCTTCGCATGTACTCCTGGGGCCAGTCGACAGATGGCAGATTTATATTAAAAAGAGGCACAGACCTTTTTCTCTATGACGGATCGTTGCGCACCCTCACAGCGGATGCAGCGGAAGAAAAAGTTCCCCAATTTTCACCGGATGGGAAAAAACTGGCCTATGTAAAAGGAGGGAATCTCTGGGTCGCGGATTTACAGAATAATCTGCACCGCCAATTGACCAGTGACGGCAATGAATCGGTTTACAATGGTTATGCTTCCTGGGTTTATTTTGAAGAGATCCTGGGCCGGTCCTCCCGGTACCGCGCTTTCTGGTGGAGCCCTGATTCCCGCATGCTTGCTTTTCTGCACACCGACGATACCCCGGTGCCGAAATTCCCCGTTTATCGTTCGGAAGGAAACAGGGGCAATTTGGAAATGGAGCATTATCCAAAATCAGGTGACCCCAACCCCCGGGTGGAGATGCGCGTGGCGGAGGTCCTTACCGGGGCTATCCAAAGGGTTGAAGAAGATTCGACGGCCGATCAATATACCGCCTGGCCTTTCTGGACCCCCGACAGCAAACAATTGATCTTCCAGGAACTCAACAGGGACCAGACGCATCTCCGTTTTTATGCTTATGATCCCGCAGCCAGGACAAAAACCTTTCTGTTTGACGAAAAGTATCCTACCTGGGTTGAATTTCATGAACAGGTTTGGTTTTTAAAAGACAATAGTTTTCTCCTGATCCATCCCCTGGACGGATGGTGGAATATTTATAAATACAATGCTCCGGAGAAAAAACTGTCCCAACTCACCCGGTTTGACTGGAGGGTGAATGACATCCTGCGGGTGGATGAAAATAAAAACCGGATCCTTTTTACCGGCTCCGGGGAAAACAAAATGAACAACCACCTTTACCGAATCAGCCTGGATGGTTCTGACTTACGCCAGCTGACCCAGGGGGAAGGTACCCATCGGACGGACATTTCCCCGGGAGGCACCTATTTCATTGATACCTGGAGTAATTTGTCCACTCCCCGGTCCATGTATATTGGAAACACGGATGGAAGGAAAGTCCGCGATCTGGGTCTGGCTAACGACCCAAATAAAATAGCGGGCATCCGAACCGAATATTTTACCGTGCCTTCCGGTGACGGTTATGATTTACCGGTGGTCTGGAGCCTGCCCCCGGATTTTGAAAATGGGAAAGCAGCGGGTAAACTGTTTCCGGTGATTATAAGTATATATGGTGGTCCTGATGCGGGTACGCTGCGCAATGCTTACCGGGACCTGTCCAACGACAAATTGTTACAGCAGGGGGTCATCCTGCTTTCCACGGACCACAGGGCATCCGGAAAGTTTGGCAAAAAGGGTCTGGATTTTATGCACCGCAACCTTGGAAAATGGGAAATCCATGATTACGCCAGGGTGGCGGACTGGTTGAAACAACAACCCTTTATCGACAGCAGCCATATAGCCATTGAAGGAGGGAGTTATGGGGGATACATCACCGCGCTTGCCTTGACAAAAGCACCCAATTCCTTTACACATGGCATCTCCTTTGCGCCGGTCATCGACTGGACCCTATATGATAATGTGTATACCGAGCGATACATGGATACCCCCAAAGACAATCCTGAAGGTTATAAACAAGGTTCTGTACTCAGCTATACCGATCAACTCAAGGGCAAATTATTTATTGTCCACGGCAGCGCTGACGACAACGTGCATATGCAGAATACGTTTCAGTTGATCGAAAAACTGCAGCTGACCGGCAAACAGTTTGAAATGATGATCTATCCTAATGTGCGGCATGGATGGGGAGGCCCAAGGGCAAATCACCTGAATAACCTGGAACTGGACTGGTGGTCCAGACAGAATTTTGTGGCCAGAAAGCCGGAGCCTAAGAGTTAGAAATAGTGGGTGACATACCGCTGTTGCGGGACGTGGTAGTACGATGTTCTAAATCCCGGAACAGGAGGTATTTGGAGTCGGGAGACCTCAGCGCCTGCTTTGATGGTCAACCCCTTGCCTTCAGGCCGGGGTGATACGGAAAATCCAATTCCCGGGCTTTAGCCCCTTATAAATGGATGCAGTTTGATCCTGGGTGACCATTCTCCAAAAGCTATTTCCAATGGATAGGGTTTATCTCTTTTTTATTACCTGGTGTGATGATTCCCAAGACTTACCCGGTTAAATTGCCTTAAATTCATAGCCTTCTTTTCACGCATTGAAATGACCATGATCCCTTATTCCCAGATAAACAGGCCTCCGTTTAAAAAATTCCGTCAGCCTGGCTTATTATTATTCTCAACAGGACTCTTGTTCTTTTTAATCTCCTGCAGTCGGAAGCAAGGCCTGCCCTACCAGGACCTTTCCCATGGCAGCCAGGTATTTGGCCGGGAAAAACATTACCGCCTGTATCTTCCCCGGGATTATAACCAATCCGGTAATCGTTATCCGGTCATATATTTTTTTCATGGATGGGGCGGACGTCATTATACCGATCCCAGCGCGAAACTGGAATATGAAAAAATTGGGGACTTGGTGAATAAATACCAGGTCATTATGGTCATGTGGGATGGGAATATGGCCGAAGAAGAACCCAGGCCTTATAACATCGGTAACCATGAAAACATCAATACAAAGATTCAAATGGCCGATTATTTCCCCGAATTGATGGCGCATATTGATTCCGGCTACCGGACACTTGCGGACAGGGACCACCGTGGAATCATCGGATTCAGCATGGGCGGATTTTTGTCCTGGTTCCTGGCCGGTAAATATCCCCATCT
This sequence comes from uncultured Saprospiraceae bacterium, assembly GCA_964405735.1. Lineage (GTDB taxonomy): Bacteria > Bacteroidota > Bacteroidia > Chitinophagales > Saprospiraceae > JADJLQ01. The sequence goes on from CAYOPD010000029.1 coordinate 11,670, forward strand.
TGTAACGGCGGCGGTGAATATGACCGGCAGCCCGGAGTTTTTTGTGGGCCATCCGGAAAATCACACGCTATATCCCCTTCGTTACACTTTTAAAAACCTGGAAGGAATCAGGTTGCGCTTTCACAACAGTACGGCCGACGAACTGTGCAAACTCAACCTTGAAGTGCACCAGGGCGCCTTGTGGGAAGGCGGCCTGGACTATGAATACTGGACCTTTGAAGGCGGTCATAAGGTGGATGATCCGGGCAAGACGGAAGTCTTTGAAAAGGCCATGCATTTTGTAAATACCGCCTTTCATCATCCTGCACCGAAACCGGATCATTGGGGACATTATGATATTTACCCACAATTTTCCGTCTGGGATTATCATATAAAATCGAATAAAAATGAACCCGGATTCATCTTTCTGAAAAACGTGTCCGGGAGGGGATTTGGTTTTTATACGCATCAATGGTTGCCGGATGGTCCGCCCTTGAAGGACTGCATGATCGAGGTGAAAACCGCTCCCGTCTATCAGCCCCGGACAACTTACCAAATCACCCGTTATTCAAAAGCGGATAAAAGGGTAACTCAGGTGACCGCTATCAGCGATCCGGAAGGATGCCTGATCCTCAAGGCGGACCAAAACGGACATGAGTTTGGCATCCACCTGCCGGAAGACCCGCCGGATCTGACCGTGGTCGATTTTCAATTGGGTAACAAACTCCGCTATATCCGGCCTGGCCTTGAAAACAAATTGTCATTGACCCTGTTCAGCCGGGGGGCGGAAATCAAAGGATACCGGAATGCCCGGATAGAGATCCGTTCTCAGGATACGGCAGTGGGTGTACGACAGGAAAAAATGGAGCTTAAATTGAATCCGGTTAACCGCCTGTTTCAGAGCCCGGTTTTTACCCTTTGGTGTAAAAAGCAGGCTCCGGACAATGCCCAACCTGCAGAAATCAAATTTAAAATCACCATTCACCTGGACAGCATGAATTTTGAAGATGAACTTATCCTGCCTGTCTTATTCGATGCCCCCATTTCAGATAAAATTTTAATCGATGACGGACGACGGCTGAATGACTCCTTACCTATACTTGGCGCAGGCAACGGAGACGGCCTCCCATCACCTGGAGAGCAGATCATGGTGTATGTGGATGGCCACCGAACTCGGCTTTATACCGATGATGCTTTTGTAGTCCGTCAAAAGGAGAAGCTGTTGGATGAAGTGATTCCTGCCAAATGGCCCGATGGGTTTACCTTGAATTCCGTCATCACCATTGATCCTGCCTGCCCGGCCGGTCATGTAGTGGAAGGCCTTGCCTGTTATGAAACCAAAGGGTTTATGCCCATTGACCGGCGCCTGACCTGGGCCCGAGTCAGGATAAAGGTCAAAGGCTGAAGTATTGGATTCACCATTCGCGCAGAAATGTTTGTAAAGTGGAATCTTTTCTCGTCCCAAATATAGCGCGCAAGGAGATTCGGAGTTCAAGATGTTTTGAGAACATCAGACCTCGGAAATGCCCTAACGTTTCTAGAAGTTATGATCGAGCGATTCTGATGATCCCTTATTCTTCATGCTGCGGTCATAGGTCAAAGTTCAACGGATTCTACGTAAACACCCAGCAAAATATGCCAGATCAGGTAATGGCCGAGACGAATAAAGAGGGCCGCGGGGAATCCCGTTTTTTTATACCATACTGCCTGAAAAAAATTCATTAAAAATCCGGCTGCAAAAGAATATAGGATCAGCAAGGCGCTGCCAGCCGGCAGTTGTTCCAAAGGTTCCCGGACCGAAGTAAGTATCGTCGCCGTCCAGAAAAACAAATGAGCGTATTTTCCTTTTTTAAACCATTGGCCGGCAATACAAATCAGGGTAAGTGGAATCAGCCGGTAAAAAACCTCCACTTCAAGGGCCCCTGAAAAATACAACAATATGGAATAGGGGAAGGGCTGGAGAAAAGGAGGAAGTTCGGTATAGGGTTCAGGGTGCAGCAGTACCTTAAACACCATCACATCCAGGAGGCCGAAAACGATACCGATCGCCAGGGGTAAAAAAATACGGTATTTATTACTTATCCGGCTTTCCCAAAAGTCCGGAAAACCCGCTTTGGCCTGGAAAAACAAAAAAGGGACCGCTAGCAAAAGCAATAAAAGGGCATTCAGATTCCATACCCTTAAATTGGGAAAGGCCGTTTGGATGGCATTTCCATAAAGTATCCCTGCCGCTGCAAGGATCAGGAAAACCGCATAGGTAATCAGGTTGAGTTTTATTCCTCTGGTCATGCAGTCGGAAAATAAAAAATCTTTCCAAAATGATTAAGGGCACCTCTAAATACCCTGAATGAGTTTGAAAATTAGCTATTTTGTCCCGAAAGCGTTCGGGATTAGACAAGGCCAATCGAAGGAACATAGCGGGGCTCTCTATGACTGAGATATAACACAATAACAGCTATGGCAGCGTCCCTAAGGACGCGTAAAATCAGTTGATCCTGATCTCACTCATTCCTGACGCTTTTCAATTCAGGTTTTCGATCACCCGGATCAGTTTTTGCCTGACTTCCCCGGCGGTTGCGCCCAGTGCATTGTTTTGAACAGACATCATGGAAGCGACCGGATCGACTGCAGAGACTTCGACTTCTCCACCCGGGTTTTCTTCCACTACCACATTGCAGGGCAGGAAAACGCCGATTTTATCTTCGCTGTTGATGGACTGGTATGCAAATTGTGGATTGCAGGCACCCAGGATTTTATATTTTTTGAAATCAACATCGAGTTTTTTCTTAAAAGTGGCCTGAACGTCGATTTCCGTGAGGACGCCGAAACCTTCTTTTTTCAACTCCTCCGTCACCCTTTCCACGGCCTGATCGAAGGTCTTCCCCGCCAGTACTTTGCTAAAATAATATTTCATTTTTTTGATTTTTATCATGTTCTACCCAGATCAGATCTTCCGTTTTATATCCCAGGTCTCCGGCGATTTTAAGGTAGTCCTGTTTTACTTCCTCCGGTATGGTGGTCTCCCTGGACAGGATCCACAGGTAGGACAGGTTTTTGCCGGCAATAAGGGCATATTTATATTCCGGGTCTAATGCGATTACATTGTAACCTGAATAAAATGGGCCGAAAAAGGAGACTTTTAACCCTGCGACATCCTTATCGCCTCTAAATTTTGCCTTACCTATAGCCCGTTTCCATTCCTGGGTTTTATAATTAAAGCCCTGGTTGTCGACTTTTACACTGCCGTCGGGATTGATGGAATAGATGGCTGTGGTATTATTCAGGTTTCGTTCAAAGCGAAAATCCATGCGGGCGATCTCATACCATTTGCCCATATATTTATTTAGGTCAAACGGTTTGACCGCAATGGCTCCTTTGGGAATGGATGAACAAGAATGCACGACAGCGCAGACGATGATAATTAATATTGTCTTTTTGACTGAATCAAACATTTTAATTTTTCAACCCTCCCTTTTTTAAAGATGCCCCCAAAACGATCTGTTTTCCAATGATATTGATCAGAAGCAGAGATGATTTCAACTTTGATTATCAAAGCCTTGTCCATCTATAGGATAAAACCATTACCCATTTGTTTTTGTTATCTGATTGATGAGCAGTGTTTTTTCTATCAGACACCATCGATTTAAGGGGGAATTTCGGTTTATTTTGACGCTGGTCATTGCTTTTTCTTTTTTTATCAGCCATAGTCAGGTCCGCAATCCGGAATCGGTCAAATCCATGATCAATCGCTATAAGCAGGACCCGCGTGGCCCTTACCTGGATATCCGCTGGTTTTGCAAAGATGGTTCCATTCGTGCTGCCCGGGACCCTTGTCCGGATCAGCCTGGAAACCAAAGGGCACGTTACAAAGAAGAAGTAAAACTGTTGGCGACGAAGGAGCATATCTTTCTGGGGCAAATCCTCGCCACCACTTCTTATGCCGATTTCTGGGACGAAGACAGGGCTCAGTCCCGGATGATCCAATACCAGGTAGAACAATATCTGCGAAGCATCGACAATGGCTGGATCAACCGGCGTGCACAATATTACCGGGGGGCGGTGCAGATTGAAGATGAGCACAGTTGGGGCATTGCCTTTTATCAGTGGTTGCTGGAAGACACCGGCAGAATCCGTTCCCAATATTTTCTCCTGCGACAAAGTGCCAGAGACATTCCCCATTCCGGGGATACCAACAATGCCCAACGGGTGCGTTCGGTATCCAAAGAAATTTCAGACAGCCTGCCCTCCTTTGTTGACCTCCGGGTTAAAATTCACGGTACGCCGGATGCCGGAGATATTGAACGCGTGCGTGATTTCCAACTCAGGTTTAAAGAAGAAATTCCTGCTGCGCTGACCCCGAAATTTAATCAGTTGATCCGTGACTTAAACGCGATGTATCGCCCTTTCCGGGTCGATGATCTGGAAGTTTACCGTAAGAAACTGCCGGTGAATGGTAAAGCAAACGGGATCATATTGTCATTCATGAATGGGTATCCAAGGCTTTCCTCGAACGCCCAGAGGTGTCAACTCATCGGCCACACGGCCCTGCTGCTTCGCAGCCAGATGACCTCGCCGATGAAGGCAGCTGCCCGGTTGGCCCTGATCGATATCTCCAATAAGCTGGAAAACCTGCTTAATATTGAAGCCGCTCAATGGAAAGCGGGATCCGTGAAAGAGTTGATCTTCAAGGTATATTGTCTTTCCGAAGCGGCCACGGCCTTTGGTTTTTTGGAGTTTTGGGAATGGGATCAGATCAGCAGGAGTTTGGAAGTCCCTTCAGGGGATTCGATCCCTTTGCAACGTTTTAATACAATCAGCGAAAATGGCCGTTATGCCCTGGAATGGACTACAGGCATGATCCGGGCTCAATACCAGCCGGTGATCAACCTGTACCGGGACTTTGAACCCCTGGTTGCCGGTTTTTTTGACGATCGGGTACGTTCATCGGTGCTTTTGTATTTAGGACAGGCGGTAAGCAAATTGGGCGACGCATTTTCTAATGAAGCTGGTTTTTCAAATGCGGTCCTGGACATTCCCGGTCAATCTTCCATACGCGGACTTAACCCGGGTTTTGCGGAGGGTGAATTGGTCGTGGTGTCCGGTGCCCCGGAAACCGTAGACCTTTCTGCTGACAAGATTTATGTCTTTCACCATCCGCCAGGCAATTTAAAACCGGTGGCCGGCATCGCGACGGTTACCGAAGGCAATATGGTCTCCCATGTGCAGTTGCTGGCACGCAACCTGGGTATTCCCAATGCAGTGATCTCCGGTGAAAATATGGAAGCCCTCAAACCATACCATGGAACGAGGGTTTTTTATGCCGTATCCTACAGAGGTACTGTGATTCTGAAACCGGCTTCATCGATGGAACAAAGGGAAAAAGATCTTTTTGACCAAAAAAAAAAGAGGGAAGAAAAAATATCCATACCTATAGAGCGCATTGTACTGGACCAGCCCCACATCCTGAATCTGCGTCAGGTCGACGCCACCCAATCAGGTAAAACCTGTGGCCCCAAGGCTGCAAACCTGGGACAATTAAAAAAAATGTTCCCTGAAAACGTTGTGGAGGGTTTGGTTTTGCCTTTTGCTTTATTCCGCCAACATATGGACCAAAAAATCCCTGGTTTGCAGATCAGCTATTGGGCCATGATGAATGGAGTTTTTGCCTCAGGCGCGGAGATGCGGAAACAGGGGGTCCCGGAAGCCGAGATCGAAGCATATATTCTTAGTGGCCTGGATACCCTGCGTGGGCAGATCCGGAAGATGCCTTTGCTCGACGGCTTCAAGGCTGAACTGAATCAACAATTCCTAACCTCTTTCAGTCTGCCTTTTGGAAAGGTGCCGGTTTTTGTGCGCAGCGATACCAATATGGAAGACCTCAAAGATTTCAGCGGAGCCGGACTCAACCTTACCGTTTTTAATGTATTGGACACAGAAAAGATCTACCAGGGCATAAGGGACGTCTGGGCTTCTCCATATACGGAGCGCAGCTTTAAATGGCGGCAACGCTATCTGAACAATCCGGAAAATGTCTTTCCTTCCATTTTGATCATTCCGAGCGTCGATGCCGATTATTCAGGGGTGTTGATTACCAAAGGCCTCACCACCGGAAGCGAAAAGGATATCACAGTAGCCTTTAACCGCGGAGTGGGTGGTGCTGTGGATGGCCAGGCGGCGGAAACCTGGTTGCTAGATGGACAGGGCATGGACCACCTGATCACTCCTGCAAGGGAACCTTCTTATCTGTCCATTCCTGCAACGGGAGGCAGTATCAAGGCCATGACCGGGTTTGAAGAACGCCTGCTCAATCCGGATAATCTCAGGGCATTAAGAGCGCTTTCGGGCCATATCCTGAAGGGACTGCCTGGTTCTCCAGGCCTAAGCACCCGGGGGCCATTTGATGTGGAGTTGGGATTCAAGGATGATAAGATTTGGCTTTTCCAGGTCAGGCCCTTTGTGGAAAACAAACAAGCCGCCGCATCGGAGTATCTGCTGCAAATCACACCGGTATTTGAAAACAATCGTCGCATTTCGCTGGATGCCAAAATAAAATTATAATGATGGTTAGGATATCAGCGCTTAGTTTTATCCTGGTCTGCATGTTCTTTATGGAAGCGGCCTCCTATCCGATCGACGGATATATGTATACCCACATCCGGAGGCTGAAGTATTTGCAAATGGTAGCGGATGGTGAACTCAAGGGCACAAAACCTATTCCGGGAGCCATGAAATCCATCAATGACATCCACCTCAACCTGACCGGCATCAGGGGGGACAGCCTGGCCGTAATCCCGGCCCCCGATGAAGATCTGCAAAATGCAATCAATAGTTTATTTCCTTACCTCAACGAAAATTACAGTATTTCTCTTCTGGATATTACCCCAGGTCGCCCACTGCGTTATGCAGGGCGAAAAGAAAATGATGGATACCAACCTGGCAGTGTAGGTAAACTCGCCGTGTTATTGGGTTTTTTTACCGAACTCGCGAAAATCTATCCTGACTCTTTCGCACTGAGGCAGAACCTCCTTTGCAGCAAACAGGTCCGTGCGGGTGGTTGGGCTCTGTACGATGAGCACACGGTATCCATTTTCGATACCGAAACCCGGATTCTAAAGAGGCGGACGGTGCAGGCCAATGACGTGTTCCTGTTGTACGAATGGCTGGATTATATGATGTCCGTGAGCAACAATGGCGCTGCCACGGTATGCTGGAGAGAGGCTATCCTTATGCGCGTTTTCGGGAGTGCATACCCTTCACTCACTGAGAGCCAGGCCGAGGAGTATTTCTACACTACTCCAAAGACTGAACTTGCGGAAACCGCTGTCACCGTCGTCAATGAGCCCTTAAGGTCAATAGGCATCACTCAGGATGAATGGCGGCTGGGGACCATGTTCACCCGGGGAGGATCAAGCCGGATTCCGCCCAAAGGAGGCAGCATTGGCACTCCACTGGGACTGATGAAATTCCTCATCCTGCTGGAGCGCGGCCTTTTGGTGGACGAAGAAAGCAGCCTGGAAATGAAAAAACTATTTTACATGACCGACCGGCGGATACGATACGCGGCCTCGCCCGCTTTGAAGGAAGCCGCCGTGTATTTTAAGTCGGGCAGCCTTTACAAATGCCGGCCTGAGGAAGGTTATGTATGCCAGAAATACAAGGGGAATGTGGATAATTTTATGAACAGTGTAGCCATTGTGGAGCATCCCGACAGTACCACCTACCTGGTCGCTCTGATGTCCAATGTACCCAAGAAAAACAGTGCTTCCGATCATATGGCGCTGGCTGCATCCATAGACAGGTTGGTCCGGGGTAATTGAGTAGTCCGAAGTATGGGGAGGACTGTGCGTCATCCCTTTACTTCCGGAATTAAGCATCCAATTGTTTTTTTTCAAGAAGTCTTTCGGCCAATAATTTTACTCTGTAATTTTCATCCCTGGCTGCCAAGTGAACCAGGGGATCAAAATCCAGATGGCCCAGCGCTTCGATCAGGGTTAATACTGCAATCTTTAGACGGATCTCCTCCCCTTTCAAAAGGGATTCAAAACAGGTGTATTCATTTGGAGATTCCAGTTGCAACCGTTCAAGGGCGTCTTCCGGCAACTTGTCCAACACAGCCGTTTCTACGAGGGGGATCATCACTTTTTTCAGGGAGGGGTCAATGATATTATCCAGCAATTCGACGGTGTTGATGCGGATATTGGTATCGAGGTTGTGGATATCTTTATAGAGTGGCAGGATGATGCCCGGTGGATAATTCAGGCCCAGCAACCAGAAAATCCTTTTCAGGATCCGATTCAGCTTCCGTTCAAGGAGCCGGTTAAATTCTTTTCTTGCCTGGATGACCTGTTCGTTTTCTTCGCGGAACTTCCACCGGTGTTGTGCGGCATAATTTATGGCCAGGGCATCCCGGTAAAGACCGGCTTCTTTCAGGAGAATAGGAACAACACGTTTACCGCTGATCGTCAAATGAGGGAAATTAACTTTCATTTTATGCAGGGTCTGAATGGCTTTCAGTTTCACCAGCGGCTCGCGGTGCTGGACCAGTTCAAACAGGTAATCAATGGCCTGCTGGGTATCCATCGTTTTAGCAAGGGCAGGCAATTGGATCAGGATGTCTTTTAAGGTTCCTTTTTCTATGCTCACATCCGTTAGTATGGGCAGGATTTGCGAGGGTTCATATTGGGCCAGGGCTTTTTGTGCAGTTACACGGGTTGATCTATCGGGAAGAAGCGCCAGCAGCAGTTTGACAAAAGCCGGATCCTGGCTGTATCCGGCTGATAGGATGGCTTTTGTGGATACGGCAGGGTTCTGATCCTTCATTAAATCAGCCAGTATCGGATAATGTGCCTTCAGCTTTCCATATCCGATGGTCCTTGCGACCATGATCTTTTGGACCTCGATTTCTTTGGCATTCTGCAATTGCCCGGTTTGATCGATTTTTTCCAGGAGGCGTTGATCCAGCCTGAAGCGTTGTTGCATTTCGAGGTTGTCACGCGCTTCGGTAGCCAGACCCACTAAAGCCGCTCCGCTGATTGCAGGGTCATGGTCTTTCAGGGAATTTTCGATGAAACGAACACGGTTTTGCCGGGTATGGGCCAACAGGCATGAAAAAGCACGGGAACGCACTTCATCATCCGGATCTTTCAAAAGGGGCTCAATCTGGTTGGTGATCGAGTGATCGGTATGATAATAAAGGCAGCGCAGGGCAAGCTGCCGTATTTCCGGGGATTCATGGGTGAGCAGGGGAATCACTTCCGGCATAATTCCATGGTCCTTGATCTCCTCTATCCGGTCAAGTAAAAAGTGAATTTTGGTTACCGGGCCCTCACGCAGGGTGCGCTTTATTCCTTCTGCAACAGTGACATCTGAGAGTTGAAAATCTTTTTTCCTGGAGGTGTGCCGGATGAGGCCCAGTTTTTCCTGGAAAGCCAGGACGTATTCCTGCCTGACCCTTACCGTAAAATAAATCCAGATTCCCGTGAAGAAGAGGATCAGGATGCAAACGGCACGGACCGAAAGATCCAGCCCATTTACAAGAAAAATCAGAGTGATGCCCCCGATACCGGTCGCCGTGGTATCGACAAAGATATCAATGAACGTCTTGACCTGGTTTTTAATGGCCATAGGAATAGGCATGATCAGGAGTTCAGTGGCAGCTTTGTTGATGGACTGTTTCAGGGAAATGTCAAATAGTTTGAGCATAGTCCCTGACCAAAGGACCGGGGTATAAAATACGGTAGCAGCCCCAGCAAACAGAGCCCCGGGAAGCACAAAAAGACTTCTGCCCACACCCAGGAATTCTACCGCTTTCCGGGTAACTATTAATTGAATGCCCAGGGATACAATATTGGAGGTTGAGAACCAGAAGCCGAAAAAAGCCGTAAGCTGGTCCGGGTCCCTGATTTGTGATGAAGCAATTGCGCTATACTGAAACTCTACCAATTTGGCGACAACCACGCCGATCCCCATGATCAGTGCCAGGTAGGTCAAATGTTTTGAATTGCGGATCAGGCGCAGGGGATATTCATGCAGGGTCCTCGTTTGCCGGATCTGAAATGAGCGGTTGAATTCCGGAACAAACCGCATCCATATGTTGCGGTTCACCACCATGCTGATGATCAGCAACCCTGCTGTATAAAAGAGCAGGTTGATGCTGCCCGATACGGAGGCCAGCAAAGAGGTCACATAACCCCCAATGATCCCTCCGGCAATCGCTCCGGCACCAATAAAACCAAAAAGCCGTTTGGCTTCCAGGGGGCTGAATACCATATTTCCGAGGAGCCAGAATTGGGAAGTCGTTATCAGGCCAAACAGCGCCACTCCGATATAGATCAGATAGCTCATCCAGTCTTTGAATAGGTTCAGGCGTAACAGGATGGCAAAGGTGAGCAGGCATACTATGGAAATCAGGTGAGTGCGTGTCATAAGAATTCCCAGGGGGATCCGGTTCAACCACCGGGAATACGCTGAGGCGACGACCAGAGCCGTCAATGCCACCAGAAGGAAAACCAGGGGCAGTTTTTCAATGCCTACCCGGGACAGGAACTGGGCATTCACAACGGGTTTAATGATCCATAGGCTTTGGATGATCAGGAAGATGGTCAGTTGCATCTGCCATACACGCCTGAATTCGCCTTCGCGGATGTCAAATATTCGCAGATGAAATTCCCTCCACTTTGAGAGCAGGGCTTCAAGCATAATGGTTGCTAAGCTACCCGTTTGTCACCAATGCGCTGTCGATTTTAAGCATTAAATCGCGAAGGATCTTTTCGCCGCTTCCATCCATAGCCAGGGCGACCACGATGTAGCGGCGGGTTTCATCCCAAACCAGGGCGGAATCGGCATGCCAGTTTTCCCAGGTGCCCGACTTGCGATAGACCTTGGCTTTTGGCGCGACACGATCGAGGACGGAAACAAACTTGTGATGAAGTTGTGGATCCACAAGCACCTGAAGCATATCCCTGGACCGGTCTGCATTGACCAGCTGCCCGAAGGCAAGCTTGTAATAGTATTTACAAACCTGGGCAACTGAAGCGGCATGGCTCAGGTTTTTAAGCGGGTCGCCCATGCGGATACCGCCTTTACCATAGGGTTTCCCCACCCAAAGGCCGCCGCCATTCTCTTTATCGTATAATTTATATGTGGGGTCCTGCAGGACAGTGGCAATTTGCTCGACGCCCACCCGTTCGATCATGCGGCTGGCAGCTTCGTTGCTGCTTTTGGCAATCATCATTTTCATGTCCTGTTTTACCTCCGGCGTTTCTTTCAGGGTACCCTGGGCTATGGCATATTCCGAGGCCAGAAGCACCGCGATTTTGGGCAGGCTGGCCGCATACATCATATGATTGCCATTGATCGCCGCAAACCGCGAATTCATGGGATCCTGCATATCGACCACCCCGATACTCAGGGATTTATTTTTTGCCAACTCGACCCAACGTCGGTCGGAGTTCAGGATGGTTTCCAGTTTGTTTTGTAGTTCCTGATTCTGCAGGGTTTCAAGGGGTTTCACCGCTTCGACCGGCACAGCGAGCGGGAGGTTGCCCAGGGCAGGGGTAACGGGGATCGTTGTAACTTCTGGATTATTGACCGGATTCCCTGGAAGGTTACTTGAATGGATGGTGCCCCAGGACGTGAGCGTAAATAAAAAAACACCCAGCAAAGTAATCAGTGAAACCAAAAGGGAATAAGCGGTGAATTTTTTCATATAAGTTTTTATTCTTATTAAGATCATACTGATACTACAAAGTTAGACTTGTGCTAAAGAAGATGGCCAGGCTTTGATGCTTGTTAACATCTTTCCCCATTTTTTAAACCGGCGCTAACAAGATCTGCTTTCTTTTAGGTCAATTCCTGTGGATGCGTCATCTTTTTTTAACTTGGCACTAACTAATTTAAGCCTGTTGCGGCCCCGGAATATACAATCGTTTACAGGGATGAAACGGACTAATGTGGCTCTGTTGTATTTATCATAAAAAGATAAATGTATAAATTGCTGTTTTATTGCGATTATCGGATTATCGTTGTTAAATTAACAGTGAAAAAAAAAGAATGGGAAGGTTGAGAATGGATTATCTATGGGTTGTTGTTTTCCTGCTGCTCCATGCCGCAAGACCGCCATTCGGTATGGGGCAAACCGTGATCACCAAATGGCAAAACGGGAAAAAAGGCGCCGTTTCCATCACGTATGATGATGGTTCCATTAACCAATTCCGCAAAGCGCTGCCCATCATGAACCGGTTGAAATTGCCCGCTACTTTTTTTATTATAACCGGACAGATACCCGGATCCCAATACCAGGGAAAATTTATAGGTCGCCCGGTAGCGGAAATCATCGAAGAATCCTCCACCAACCTCACCCATAAAGACAATTTTTTCGAGCGATCTTCAGCCGCGGGCTTTCTTGGATACCGGGGTACCCTTGCCTATCATACCCGGGCAGGGGCTTTGTTTGATGCAGGTAAAGAGGAGGAGGCCTATGCCATTCTGAACGATCTGTATCAAAAGGTTCGAAATGGAGATTTTCAGCCCGAGACCGGAGCAAAAGACAGTGCCAATGGGAACAGGGTCACCTGGGATGAAATAAGGACCTTTGCGGCACAAGGCCATGAATTTGCCAGTCATACGGTAACGCATCCGTATTTATGTGCCTTGGATGAGGTGAACATCCAGTACGAGCTTGAGAAAAGCAGGGATGAAATCAAACAGCAACTCGGACCGGAATATACCTTTTCGGCGGAGATCCCTTATGGAACGGAGCATGAACGTGCTATGAAATATGCCCACCGGGTATTTCCTGCCCTGAGAAACCGGATGCCTGAACCTTACCTGGTTGAACTCAACCGCGCCAGCACTAAAAACCCTGGCAATTATAAGGAGGAATATGTACAGTGGCAAAGGGGGGCAGTGACCAGGACTTCTTTGCCCATGATGAAGTCATGGATAGATACCACTGTTGTAAAGGATAATATTTGGCTGGTCCTGGTGATTCATGGGGTTGACGGTATCGGATGGGAAGCCTTGTCCAGTGATGTGCTGGATGCGTATTTCCGATATATAAAATCCAAAGAAGCCGATCTCTGGATCGCCCCTTTTGGAGAGGTCACCAAATATATGCGGAGCCGCATGAATGCCGAGGTCCAATCAAGCACCCATGAGGGAAAGATCAATATTAAGCTGTCCCATTCGCTGGATCAGACCCTTTACAATGTGCCATTGACATTAAAGACTTATGTGCCTGGCTCCTGGAAAGAAATACGGGTAAAACAAGGAAAAGAGAACAAGGTGTTCCAGCGGCTAAGCGATTCCGTGGGGTCTTATGTGCTTTATCAGGCTTTTCCGAATTCCGCAGCGATCGAAGTGACCGGAGATTAAGGGGATATACCGTTAACCATTTAACTTCAATATAATTTGTAAAATTGACCCAATGGCCGAATCTACCACTCCAGCCAATGCACCTGAGCAAAACATCCTCCCTCGAATAGCTTCGATTGATATCTTGCGGGCACTGACCATGGTGCTTATGATCTTCGTGAATGACCTGGGATCCCTGAAAAACATCCCCGGCTGGCTGGAGCATGTAAAACAGGGAGTGGATGGGATCGGGCTGGCCGACGTGGTATTCCCCGCTTTTCTTTTCATTGTAGGAATGTCATTGCCTTTCGCCATGGAGCGCCGCTGGAAAACCGGAGAATCCGCCCGTCAGATTGTGGCGCATATTTCACTTCGTACCCTTGCCCTTATCGTTATGGGCGTTTTCCTGGTAAATGGGGAAACGATCAACGGAGCAGCCACCGGCATGCCAAGGTATTTGTGGAACCCGCTTTGTTGCCTTTCCTTTATCCTGATCTGGAATGCCTATTCAATTAAAATCAATAAAAATCTGTCCTTTGGGTTGAAGGTTTCAGGGATGGTTATCCTGCTTGTACTGGCTATCCTATACCGGGGAGGCCCAGACGAGGCAGTTTACCGCTTTGGCACCCATTGGTGGGGTATCCTGGGTATTATTGGCTGGGCTTACCTGGTGAGCGCACTGATCGTACTTATGGCCAGGAACCGGTTTCTGCCTTTATTATTCGGCTGGGTATTTTTTTGCATTCTAAGCATGGCGACCAGGGCGGAGCCTGCTTTAAAGGAATGGCTAAGCTTATTGCCGGGTCCCATCAGCAATGGCACATATCCTGCCCTGACCATGGGAGGAGTACTCGTTGCCTGGATATTCCGTTATTACCGGCAACAAAGGGATGACAAAACCATGGCCCTGGTTTTTACAGCCGCTCTGGTCGTGCTGGTGGCCTTATCGGTCCTCACCAGGCCTTACTGGGGATTGGCCAAACTGGGGGCTACACCAGCCTGGCTTTTCCTTTGCAGTGCGTTCACCCTGGGTGCTTTTTTGATCATATACTGGCTGGCGGATATTAAAGGTAAAGCGGCTTGGTTTAATATCATCAAACCGGCAGGGACGGATACCTTATTATGTTACCTGATGCCATACTTTGTTGTGTTTCTATTGTACCGTGTTCTGCACATTCGTTTTCCGGAATTCATCCTCACCGGGGGAATGGGTCTGTTCAAATCTTTCCTCCTGGCTATGTTCTGTGTCTGGCTCACCAAAACATTAAATAATGCAGGGGTGAGGCTGAAGCTATAATTTGGTGGACGGTGGTCCGAGCATTCGGACCCAGGGTTCCGTCATCCTATTATTGGAGGGTCACCCTTTTCGAGCCTCCGTTGGACCAGGTCTACAGGGTAATTTTTTGAAAAGTCATGGATAGCAAAGCGGAATTCTTCAAAAGCATTTGCCCATGCTTCGGCTTCTTCCTCCGTATAGCTGTAAAAGCCACGGCCGTTGAAAATTCCTTTGCCTCCCTCCTTTACTGTATTTTCCATAAAAGGAGGGACCTCTGTCTGATTGGTTAGTTCCGGGAAAAGATCTTTCATCACATGATAATAAGCCTGGAACCCGGTCAGGTCCATATAACGGAAGGGCCCGCAGAAAGTCATCCAGCGGCCGGCGTCGTTTCTGCAGGCCCGGTCGATGTCTTCCATTCCGGTGTAACCATTTGCAACCAGGTAGAGGGCCTCCCGGTACATCGCGTACATGAGCCGGTTGGTGATGAATCCCCGGATGTCCCTGCGCAACAGGGTAGGCTCTTTTCCCCAGGTCGAAGTTAACCTGTAGAGGGATTCGGCAATTGCCGGATCGGTTCCCGGCCCGCATATGATCTCCAGGTATGGACTGGTAAAAGCGGGTTCCGCCCAATGCATACCTAAAAATCGCCCAGGGATTTTAAGGTTAGCTTGTAAGTCCGTGATCGGTATGGCAGAGGTATTGGTGGTGATGATCGTCTTGCCGGATACGGAGGATTCGATCAGGGCAAGTTGTTCCCTTTTGACTTCGAGGTTTTCCAGCACATTTTCTGATATGAGAAAACAGGATTTCAGGTCAGAATGTTTGTTTGTAAAGGATATCCCGGTTAACAGGACTTCCACATTTTGGTGATGAATTCCCCGTATCGCGGCCTCCTCCAGGATATGCCGGATTCGCCCGGGAGCTACCCCAAGGTCGGTTTCCAGCCCGGCCAGGCCAACCACCTTATACCCCCAAATCAAAAAGGCCGCTGCAATGCTGCATCCCATATAGCCCAATCCGGCTACACCTACTTCATTGGCTTCCGTGTTTATCATATGGCCTAAAGTTTATTTGAAAAGTCTTGAATGCCTTGTCCATTTGCCGGAATTGTCGGGGGTATATTCAGTGAAAATCCAGGACCCTGATTTCCTGGGGTGAAATTTCAAATTTAGACCCCTCAAAGTGCACCTCCTGAGATGATGAATCATAATTGACCAGGAGCAGTTTTTTTGCTCCATTTTTTTCCAGGAGGATAGCCTCCAGGATCAAAGGATGACTGCTCAGGGTCTCTATAAGTTCGCCGCAGGAACCAAGCCAGGTTTTCAGGGCATGATAAACGGGATAGGCTTCGCCTTCTTCCGGCAAAAGGCCCTGGTTGCCGGCGGATTGATAAAGGGTCACCGCCTCGCAACCACCAAGGGTCAGGGCTTTGAGGCTGCCAAGGGCATACGCGGCACCCACAAACGTTTTCTGCCGCGGATCCGCTTTTATTGCATTCGAATATTTTCTTTTGGACGGATCGGTGGCATTGGGGTTTGATCGCATGCGTAAAGTGAGTGGTGAAACATGAATGCCCAACTTTTCGCCGAATTTATTTTTAGCGGACAGGATCTGCTCTTGCAGCGAACCGATATTCTCAACGAGCGTCCGGTCATCAGAAGCATGTACCTGGGGATTGACGGAAAATGAAACGAAGTCCAGGCCGGAGACTTCCATCCGGTTCCGGTTTATTTCGGTAAAATTGAAATCGGTACCGGCACCGATTCTGGCCCCCGGACATGCATCCCGGATCACAGGTACACAGTCGGTCGCAGCCTTCGAAGTCACCGGAAGATCGCCGCTCAATACCAGGATGTATTTAGGCTGTATCCGGTGATCCTGACACCAGGTAATAAAACGCTCTGTCTGGAGTAGGCATGGCTCGGTGATGTACAGGACGAGATACAGGGGCAAACCGAAAGAAACACTGTTTTTATATTCCCTCAGGCCATCGGTCATCCAGTCCGGTTCGAAAAGATTCATTTCAACCCGGTAGTGTTCAAGATGCAGCGAACGGATTTCTTCAAAGGCCTTCGGCTGAAGGGTCGCGATTTCTGATGATGCCCCGGTACCGATGCTTGGGGTGTGAAAGCGGCGATGGGTGGATCTGATTTCAATTGCCGGTTCGGCCGCAGGCAGGGATTTCAGGATCTCAGTGGGCTTAAAATGCACTTTTTGAAAAACGATTTCGCCTGCATGGAGTTTGACCGGGAAAGGAAGGGACAATGGGGTGCAGAAGGTTTTGAATGAAGCATCAGACCAATTGCGCTGATCTTCGGTTTCGAACAGATCTCCTTCGAATTCCAGGGAATATCCATGGTCTCCGGCTTTCCATTGAAATCCCTGGATCAACTGAAATGGGTTTTCAGGCTCGATGTGGTCAGGAAAAAAATGAGGGCTCACCTGGCCTGAGGAATGTTTTATTTCACAGGGTTGGCCGGCGGCGCTGACCGGGTGGAGCACACAAAACCCGGCCCGGTTTTTCAACTGATCAGAAAGGGCTATTCCCCGTATAATAAACTCCAGTGATCCGTCAGTAGCTCCTGAAATTTTGACCTGCCAGTGAAAAACACGTCTTCCGTCTTTTTCATGATAACCTTCGTGTTCAATGGAAAAGTGGTCGGCATGCCTTTCGACTTTTTCTTTTTCTATTTTGTAGGAAAGCGTTGCCCAGTTTTCATCCCGCAGGGCAAAATAGATCATACGCAGGATTTCCGTTTCACCGTAATTTATATAACGCAGGAACCCGGATTCGTAAAGCATTTGCAGAGGCCCGGCATACAGGATCATTTTATTTTTTTATTTAGCTGTTCTATGATCCATTTGTTGCAGGCAATCGGATAAGTCCGGTAGGCAATAAATAAAACTCAGGCCTTGTTGTCTTGTTTTTCATTAAAACTAACCATCCAGTTGATCCCGAATTTATCTGTAAACATACCAAAATAGTCACCCCAGAAGGTCTGGTTTAAGGGCATGGTGATCTTGCCGTCCGCTGAAAGGCCATTGAAGAGGAGATCTGCTTTGTCCTTGCTGTCCGTATTGATGGAAATGGAAAAATTATTGCCCTGGATCAGGGAAGGGGCCCATTCGCCTCCGGTATCGCTCCCCATGAGCGCCGTTTCCGAACTGATGGGAAGGGAGATGTGCATAATCCTTTCGTTCATCTCCGCCGGAAGAGGTGGCATACCCTCCTGGGGCGGCATATCCTTGAACCTCCCCACATAAGGAAATTCGCCTCCGAAAACGGAGCGGTAAAAGTTGAAGGCCGCTTCGCATTGGCCGTTAAAGGTCAGGTAGATATTGACAGTAGTCATATTCCAGGTTTAAAGATGTTTATTGTCGGAGCAGGCCGGGATCGCTAAAATGATCCTTTCTTCAAATATACTTTTTTTTGATAAGGGTTAAGGGCAATCCAACGCTCCAGGGTAACCTCTGTGTACTCGGCGAAGAAGGTTCGGGGAATGGCTAATATTATCTAAATTTGATGGCATAAGCATAGATTAAAACGATATGAAATTGAAATCCATCCTCTATCTGTTCATTTCCCTTTGCGCCTTGGCTGTAAAAGCCCAGGAAATAGGCATCATTATGGGCACGGCCCGCCACATCCTTCAGGAAGACGTGGAGCAAGGCCTGATCCGGCTCAAAGAACTAGGTATTCGCCACATTGAAGGGGCGGGCACCAGGACCATGAGCAGGGAAGAATATAAAAAATTGCTTGACAAGCACGGTTTTGACGTAGTGGCCAGCGGGGTCAATTTTGAAAGGCTGGAACATCCGGACAGCATCAAAACCATCATAAATAACTTGAAGTTTTACCAGGCAGAATATGCCGTTTGTTACTGGATTCCGCACAAAGGGGATGATTTTACTTTCGCCGACATGGAAAAGGGGGTGGCTGTATTTAATCAGGCCGGTAAACAATTTGCCGAAGCAGGCATTTCCCTGCTTTATCACCCGCATGGTTATGAATTCAGGCCTTATGATGGCCCGGGCACCATGTTTGATTATATGATGAACAAGACTGATCCTCGATATATCAATTTTGAAATGGACGTTTTCTGGATCCGTAACCCCGGCCAGAATCCGGCCGCCCTCCTAAGAAAATATCCTGGCCGTTTCCCATTGACCCACCTGAAGGACAGGCTGCCGGGATCGGTGGACAACCTTAACGGGCGCCAGGACCCTCAACGCAATGTCGTTCTGGGTTCAGGGGATGTCAACATCGCTGAAGTGATGAAGGCAGCGAGGGAAACCGGGGTGAAATATCACTTGATCGAGGATGAATCCGCCCGGGCGGCAGTTCAACTGCCCATGCATCTGCAATATCTTCGTTCCCTTAACCTGGACATGCAGGCTGTGGAACTATCCGTCGGTTCCCTTCGCAAAGCCATGCTGAGCGGGGATTCGCTGGCCCTTCGCAATCTGACTTGCGAGGAGCTTACTTACGGACATTCCGGTGGATTGATCGAAGGCCGGGAAACTTTTGTCAACAACCTGGTTACCAAAAAAACGGATTTTATCACCATGGATATCAAAGACCAGGATATTACCGTCAAGGGCGATGTGGCCTGGGTACGCCATACCCTTGCAGCCGAGATCGTGGATAATGGGAATAAAAACAATGTAAACCTCAAGATCTTGTTGATCTGGACCAAGGTGGACGGAATCTGGAAATTGCTGGCGAGGCAGGCGGTTAGGGTACAATAGGCGGAATTGAAGAAATTAAGAATTAAAGAAATTAAGAATTAAAGAATGGGCTTCTGGACTTTGACCGGTTTTTCTACCCTAACGGGTTTCCGTAAAATTTCCGAATGTATTTTGCTTTTTTAGTTTGTTCTCGCCGGACGGTTCTACTCATTACCGGGAGAAATATCAGTTGGAGAAACAAAATCCTCTATTTTAACTCCTTCCAACGGCCATGCCATCAGAATGCTGCAATTGCCGGCTGATGAATCTTTCACATAATTATAAATGGGTTTGATCCATTGAAATCCCGCCCTTAACTGAGGAGTTACCGTGGGATCCTGGATTTCCTGTCGTTTCAGTTTTTCGCAATATTCCTGGATGGAATACAAATCTTTGTACCTATCGTACCCTATGGTCATGCCGGCCGTAATCTGGCCTTTCATTCCGCATTTCCTGGCCAGTTCCTGTTGGGCTTGGTACAGTTCCCTGGATAATTTAAGGCCCCGGTATTCCGGAAGGACCGCGATGTCAAACTGATATAACCATTGTCCGTCGGTCAGGTGGGTTTTAGTGATCCATAGATTATCAGTGGCTTCCATGAACGAGTGGTCGGGAGGAGGGAAATGCATCCTGAGCGTGCTGGAAGAGGCGATCACCCGCTCTCCGTCCATGATCACCAGCTGCCCCTCCGGAAATATTTTTATATGATTGGCATAATGGGCCTTGGTTAATATTTCGTCTTTGGCCAGGCCTGGAAAACAAATTTGTTGCAAGGTTTCCATTTGACCGGCATCTTGGAAGGCGGCCGTTTTGAGGACGAACTTGCCGTCCCGGGTCCGACGATGAATAAACATGGATAACCTATATAGACCATTCATTTAAAACCGGATCCGGGCGCAGGCCCGTTATTCCACGCGTTCCGTCACCGGGTCGGGGCGTTCACCCAGGAATTCCACCCAGGCTTTTTTAATGCATGGATAATGGGTAGCGGCTTCCACCAGGTTCATAAAAGCAACAATATTGTCTTCAAACCGTTTTGCCAATACGCCATCAGCAATGGTGCCTTCAGGAGTGAAGGCTTTGTGCGCCGTGGCCAGCGAAAACATGTCCGGAAAGACCCTTGCACCGAGGTGCTCGAAAGGCATCCTGAGGGTCCAGAGTGCCCGGTTGCCACCGCCCATGGAAGGAGAAGCAGACATCAGCAGAGCATGACTTTCATTGAATGGTTGCGGCCGGACCCTGGAAACCCAGTCAATGGTGTTTTTCAACGAACCGGGCATCGAACCGTTGTATTCGGGAGAGGATATTATAAATGCATGGTTGGCTAAAAGCCTTTTACGGAACTCCACAGCCCCGGGGGGTTGAACCCCGTTTATTTCCAGGTCCTGATTGAAAGAGGGACAATCAAACTCGCTCATGGCTGCAAAGTCAACCACGCCACCGTTTTTCTCAATGGCAAGCGCTGCCAGTTTGGCCAACTGGGTATTCAGCGAACCTTTTCTCAATGAGGCTGAAAAAACCAGGAAGCGAATGGGTTCTCCCTTGCCGTTGTTTCTTTGAAGTTCCATGATGGTTTTCCGGGTCCGCTTTGATGCCTGTCCGGTCCTATAAATTTACACAATCTATACATTAAGGAATTTTATTCAACTCTTCAAGGAATCCATGATGATCCTTAAGATTTTAACTCATCGAAATTCCAATCAGCTTCCCGATCCCGAATGTAACTGCTGCAGCAGCTAAACCGAAAAGGACCTGCCTGAACCCGGAAAACCAGACATTTCTTCCGGTAAACAAGGTGATGGCTGCCCCTATTAAAAACAATCCTGCGGCGCTGGCGGAAACGCTGATGATGATGGCTTGCATTCCGCTGGTGAACATGAATGGGATGACCGGAACGACGGCTCCAATGGCAAAAAGAATAAAAGAATAAATGGCCGCTTCCACTGCTGACCCTTTCAATTCTTCCGCGTTGATGCCTAGTTCCTCACGGACCAGCGTTTCATGAGCCTGGCCAGTATCTTTCAGGAGATCCGCAGCCATCAGATGGGCCTGGTCTTCGGGTATGCCCTTTGCCATATAAATTAATGCCAGTTCTTTCTTCTCTCCTTCGGGATTGGTTTCCAATTCTTCCATCTCCAGCTGCATCTGATTTTCATACAACTCCTGAGAACTTTTGACGGAAATCCATTCCCCCAAAGCCATAGACAAAGCTCCGGCCAACATGCCGGCTAGTCCTGCCAACAGCACCCCTTCCTGTCCGGCTGTAGCTCCGGCAATACCCATGATCAGGCTGAAATTGGAAACCAATCCGTCATTTCCACCCAAAACGGCTGCACGGATGGCATTGCCCCCGACCGATCGGTGCCTCTTTTCCATTTTTGAGAGTTGGGCGCCGGTTACTTTTTTTTCTTTTTCCAGGATCGAGCGCAGGATGGATACATGCGTGCTTTCCTTGCCGGTGATGGCCTGATTCTTCTTATGTTTGGTTGAAATAATAGCATTGGAAAGGCTCTTCTCCGTATCCATCAAAGATCCCAACACATAGTCATAACCGAAGACTTTTCCGATCGCATTCATCGTCTTTGCCCTCCAGGAGGGCCGGAGCAAGGATTCAAGCGGGATGTTCTCCTTTTTAGCGAAGGCTTCGGCATGGCCTTTTTCTATCTCGCTCATTTGCCTGAACACGTTGACCAGGGTCGGATCGGTTTCATGTTCAGCCAGTTTTTGATAGAGAAAACATGCATCAACTTCAGTCTGCACTCTGTTCTTTTTCATTTGGCTGTATTAGGATGACTTGGATACCTGAAGTTACAAAATGACTCATCCTTTCCGGCATGTTGGGGAAATAAATGCAAAGATTATATATGATTTACGGGTTGATTCCTTCAGCGCTCCTGGTGCCGGATATTGATTCCAATGATTAACCAGAAAATCCAGGTGAGTGCTGTAAATCCTGCGATGGCAAGAGGAAACCAATAAGCCAATATGGCGCAAAAAGTATAAAGAACAAAGGCGGAATATCCATACCTGCCGCTTTTGCGATTTTCCGCTGCGGCTTGTTCATTATTATACAAGTGATTTTTATCTACGGCTGCTGTCATTAGAATCCAGCCCATGGCCTGAAGGGCGAGGACGGCATTAAAAAGCAATACGGCGGGAGTGGCGTGGTCCGTGAACAGAAATTCGCCCTGCAGGGAAGTGGGGAAAGGTATAAAAACCACGGTGAGCAATAAGAAACCATTTGCATAAATGAATGAATCGCATGATTTATGGACCAGTTTGAGGAAGTTGTGGTGATTGACCCAGGTAATCAGGATGATAATGAAACTCAACAAAAAGGCAAATATGGACGGAACCATGTGTTTCAGGGCCAGCCAGAATTCAATGGTATTGGTAATTTCTGCTGTCGGTGGAAGTTTAATATCAATGATCAAAAGGGTTAACGCAATGGCAAATACTCCATCAGAAAAAGCTTCCAGCCGGGTGTTGGGGTTTATTTCAGCCATATGTCATCAGTGGTTTATTGGTGCCATTAAATCGGGGTTGATTTTATCCTTTTTGACCCTGGCCGCTAAGGCCTTTATCCCAAGAAACTGGGGTAACCTATTGTCGAATTTACGAAAGGCCTGATTGTCCCCCAAAACGAGTTTCAAAAGCCTGAGAAAATGCCTTCGAAGATATGCGGTCTCCGGCAACATGCTCACCTTGCATTTCAATAATGACCAGACCACCCGTTCGGTGATCTGCATTCACATAGGCGGAAAGAAGCACCTGATCATAAACAGGGGGTCTTATCCCCAGGAGTAGAGAACTGGTTCACCGGCTAAGAATCGCCAGATACTGTATCCAGGGTCCCACTTCCCGGGTGTATTGCCTGGCCATTACTCTTGTTATTTGTGCAAGATGGCTCAGATCGTGGGCCGTCCAGGTTGCGAGCAATTGTTCCAGCCTCACTTCGCCAAATTCCGGGTGGATTCCTGTTTTTGAAAGATCCTGTGCGCCAAGGTTTTTAGATTTTAGAATCCCGATATTTTCTTTGCGCAGGTCTTTGAATTCATTCAATAATTGCCTGAAATTTTTCCCTTTACTGACCTCGAACTGAGCAAACCGGTCAAAAGGTCCAAATTTTTTATCCGGACCACCAGACAGGATGACCTCCATCCTGGGGATCCAGTCCGTTTTGTCGCCATGAATCAAATGGCCGACAATATCAAAGGGACTCCAGGTCGCTTCTCCTTCATTGCTGTGAATCCATTCATCACTTAAGCCTCCCAGGAGGGAATCCAACACAGCCGGTGTACGGCTGAGGATTTCAATACAATGATTCAGATTGAAATTCATTAATGCTTATCAGGTGGTTTTCGGTTCATAATAAAGCACCACTATACCGCAGTCAAAAGCCAAAGATTACCTGCAGTTTTAGTTTTCTCACGGTTGATTGTTTATTGAGCCGCCATCCTTTCATATTTTAAAAAGGTGCTTGCCCAGGGTATGAAATATTTAAAATTGGGCGCATCCGTATGCCCGCCATCATGCTGTCGCCAGGCCAATACCCCATCCAGCAGCCCTTCCAGAACCGGGGGCATGGTTGCGGATCTGTAATCATGGGAGACCCCGAGATCCTTTGCCCCTAAAAGTTTATACACCGGACCTGCAGCTACCGTAGCCATATAACTTCCCTGTTGATCAAGCCAACGGGCATCCCCTTTTTCCGGTATGCCATAACTGACAAAAGCCAGTCTGGGTGCGCAAAGAGCAAGCAATTCGTGTGAATCTACGGGAAGATCACAACCGGTCTTGCTTCCAAATCCGGCTTCCGCTGCCCCGTATTTCATATAGTTGCCGGCCATCCAGTAGTATAAACCACCCGTAAGATTTTCCACGGCTTCCCCAAATACCCTGCGATGCAGGTTCACACCGCCTTTTCCCGAAGAGCCGATCAGGCCAACCGCAAACCGGGGTTCAAAAGCCAGGGTGACCAGGGCCGCCTTGCCATATCGCGACACCCCTTCAATACCCACTTTTTTCGCGTTGACCAGGGTATCCGTTTCCAGGTAATCGAGGCCGCGCGCTGCACCCCAGGCCCAGGCCCGGAGCGCGCCCCAGTCATCGGGCTTTCTGGGTTGACCTTTGTTGACCAGTCCAATGATCCCGCGGGTAAGCCCCGCGCCGTTATCTGCCTGAATGCTGGCAGGGTCAATGGTGGCATAACCCCAACCCGCTGCTAATAATTGTTCAGTTGGCGGAAGATCCCCTGCTGGGGGCGGTGCGAAGAAATTGGGACCGGGTAACCGTGTGACGGGAGTATAAGCGGGATATTTATCAAAAATGGCTTTGAGCGAAGGATCGGTTTTGATCAGCATCTCCTTGAAAGCGGCGTTCAGTCTTTCCATGTCTTCCACCGGGGGCTGGGCCGGTGCAGGGAAAGCAGGCCGGCCAAACATCATCAATACAGGCACCGGACCTTTTACATTTGTGGGCACTACCAGCATCATATTGAGGTCTACGCTGATCAAAGGGTAGGAGCTGTTGTCCACGTGCCCGGTCAGTTGTTTGGCGATGACAGGGATGCGTCCGACAAATTCCCGGTCTGTTATTTTTACGGTCCAGGTCACCTGTGGTATATTTTTGGGTAGCCTTCCGTATACTTCTCTTTCAAAATCTTCCACGATTTCAGGGCGGCGCTGTTTCCACCATTGGTCTGCAGTGGTCACTTTCTGGCCGGATTTAGTGGTCAGTGCCTCCGGCAAATCGGGGCAGGGGTTGGCTTTGGATTCATCGTAGTTGGCATGATTGGGAGCCGATTCGTTGCCGCTGGGGCCCGGCCTCAGTTTTTTAATGCCCAATTGGCTCATCATTTGGTCATGGTCTTCCTGGGCGGTGAAGGTCACTAAAGGTGGAAAGGTGATTTCCTTATTCACTTCTTGCCCGGAAGCAGCAGCCCCAAATCCTATGGCCATCGATAAAAAGAGCATTTTTTTCATAATTCGGATTAATGTTTTTTGGATTCTACTTATCGACGGATGCCGGGTCGGTCCTGAAGGGGGAGGCTGGCAATCCTTCCCGGTTATAAAGATTTGGATTGATGGGGTTGTCTGCCCAGGCATAACGAACGTAGCGGGGATCCGGTACTTCCTCATTCCAGGTGATCACCTGGTTCCCCTGGATCACCGCCCTGGCCCAAACAAATTTTTTGTCCTCACCCGCGATGGCAAAATCGCTCAACTCCTCTCCGTCACTGGTCACCAGGCCACTGCCGGTATGAGTAAAGGAGATCCTGATTTTATTACCGTCAACAGCATGGGATCGGTAGAGGGGGCCGGAATAAACTAATGGTTCGCCATAAGCGATTTTAAGGGCAGCCAGGGCCATTCTCTCGCCGACGTCTTTTTTGTTGTCCGGATGGATGTCATTCCATTCACCCAGGTCTATGTTTACGGTCATCGCGGTATTGGGCAGGCTGAGCGCTTTGACCTGGGATTCTCTCAATAAAGCCCAGTTGCTTTCCGAAGGCAGGTAATTATAGTCCATATAATTGGGCAGCTGGGCGTAGATAAAGGGAGCTTCGGACTGATTGAATTGGTTACGCCAGTTTTTGATTAAAGCCGTCAATAATCCGGCGTATTCAATGGGACGTCCGGCATTGGACTCTCCCTGGTACCAAAGGACCCCTTTGATAGGGTAATGGACCAGCGGGGCCACCATGGCATTGTACAGCGAAGCTGGCTGATTCTGTGCATTGATCCCGCCCGGCGCCGGAGGCCGCGGTATAAACACCTCGCCCACCTTGTACTTCCAGTCGCCTTTGAGGTCAATCGTATCGCTTTCCGCAAAAATGCAATAAGGTTTGTCAGGCACAAAACCGCCTTTGCCATTGAAATTGGTGACCCGTATGACAAATGTATTTTTACCTTCCTTGAGCAAGCCTGCTGGGACCGCATACCTTCTCTGCGGATACTGATAGGTTACCTGACCGACCTGCCTGCCATTGATGTATAAAACATCGGCATCTGCAATCCGCCCGAGCCAAACCTTGGCGGCCTTGCCAATCATAGCAGCGGGCAGTTCGATTTCTTTCCGGTACCAAACCACCCCATTGAGGTCTTTGATGCCCTGGTCCTCCCAATAGCCGGGAATATGGATATTCCGCCACCCCTTTGGGACATAGTCTTCGGCATACCAGGGTTTTGGTCCGGCGAGGCCTTTATCTTGGGGTGGTTTTTGAGCCGGATTGTTTGCCGGAGCAGTCCTTTGGTTCATTTCATTCACATAGGCGGTGTCTTTGTTTTTATTAATTGTCTGGAGGAGGAGGGGAAATTCCCTGAAACCTTCTTCACTGGTCCAGGCCTCGATCGGGGTGCCTCCCACGCTGGCATTGATCAATCCAATCGGTATCCTGTATTTTTTATAGATTTTCAGTGCAAAAAAATAAGCGACGGCGGAAAAAGGCCTGACCTCCTCCGATACGGCCGGCTTCCAGGTCCCTCCAGTTAAATCATCATTCGGGCCTGAGAGGTTGGTCCGGGTGGGTACCAGGAATTGCCTTATTTCAGGATAATTGGCATCAGCGATATCTTCTGCATAAGTTACGTCATGGATATTCATCTGGTGAACCATATTGGATTGCCCCGAACAAAACCAGACATCGCCCACCAGGATCTCTTTCAGGGTCATGCTGTTCTTGCCGGAGATCTGCATGATGTGTGGACCACCTGCTTTCATGGCGGGTAAAACGAGTTTCCATTTTCCTTCCGGTGAGGTGGTGGTTTCATGACGCCGGCCGTTGAAGGCCAGGGTGATTTTTTCTCCAGCGGATGCCCAACCCCAGAGTATTATGGGTTGATCCCGCTGCAGGATCATGCTGTCCCGGATGACCTGTGGAAGCCTGACCTGGGAAAGGATTTTTGAGGAAAGGGGCAATAATAAAAAGGAATAAATTAAATAACGAAGGACCATCACAGCCCTGTGTAACCTTTTCATAGATCAATCTGGTTTATCTAAGTCTTTTACCACTAATCCCAATCCTGCTCCTCAAATCCTAACCGGTGAATAAAAATAGTGAAAATTGGAGTTTAGCGGACTTTCCCACGCAGTGAAGCGTTCAAGTCAATGTTATTTTTGTTTAGCTTTTTAGTTCGCTGAGTTCTCAAACCCCATCCGTCACGCTCTTTTTGGGTCAATGGTCTATTAATTTCAACCAATCTTTTATGATTTTCTCCAGTTTTTTTTGTTTGGCCTTTACCTCATTCAAATCTTTGAAAATCACCAGTCGCCTTCCATCCTTATAATCTCCTTCCAGCAGCCCGGATGGGTCATTCACTTTTGCTCCGCTTGGAAATACCAGCATGATCCTGCCTTTGTGCAGGTTCATGACGATCAGATCCCGTTTGTATTCCTTGGGGTCAAAATCTTTCATTGCACCCGTGTAATAAAAACTGGGATTGTTCCACTTTATCCGTTCTCCGATTTCTTTGTCGGTGTTTAATATAATCTGACGTAACGATTTAACGACAGCAGCCACGGGAGGATCCAGGCCCTTGATATGGGCAGTGACCAGTTCCTGATCGGAAAGTTTTGTTTTCATGGCCGGTAAGCAGGGATTTTCTTTTTTATTTAAATTCTCCAAAATGCCAGAGTATTCCGGAGGGGTCATGAAGAAAACATTCCCGGCCCCAATTGTAAATCCGGATTGGCGTCAGTTTTGCCCCGGTATATTTAGCCGGGAGGTTTAAAGCTCGTAATTCATTCCAATACCGGTCAACATCATCCACCTCTAAAAAAATCATGGTATTATCCACCCAATCCCGGACATAGGCATCCTGCAGGTAAAATCCAAATCCACCGGTGTTGAAATAGGACATATCCTTACTAATGATGTTTTCCTGGAAACCCAGGTCCCGGTAAAAACTGCGGGACTGTTCAAAATCTTTGGCTCCGAGGAAGGGGCGTATGGATTTGGCTTTATGTTCCATGTTGGATGTAAAAGCTTTAGGGATTAAATTTACCGATTTAAATAAAAAAAACCGGTCATAACTATTACTGGTCGGGTCAGCTTGAACAAAGTACCATAACCCTGCCCAGGTCGTCAATCTGGTTTCGTAATAAGAAATGGATCACTCCACGACAACAACCTTTAATCTCCTGTTTGTTCCTAAATCGACAAAAGTATTGGTTAAATTGGTTATGGCCACCTTGATCATGCCTGGTTCGGAGACATAAGTGGTGATTTGA
>CAYOPD010000030.1:0-11659 GCA_964405735.1 uncultured Saprospiraceae bacterium
GGCCGGCAACTATGTCCTGACCGTAACCGATGGAAATGGTTGTAAGGATACCGTTTCGAAAAACATCATACCGTATACACCTCCTCTTCCATTTATTGCGGGAACACTATCGTTTTGTGCCGGAGGAAGTGTTACCGCATTAGATGCAGGAACCTATGATGCTTATTTATGGTCAACCGGTGAAACGAGCTCATCCATACTGGTAGATGCAGTGGGGATGTATAGTGTCATGGTTACCGATGATCATGGTTGTATGGGAGCCGATACAGTCACCGTCACCGAGGAAGGTGGAGTGCCAGCCGTACCCGGACCCATCACCGGGGATACCACCGGAATGTGTAACTCCAGCACGCCAAGCACCTATTCCATCGTTCCGGTAGATAATTCCACCTGTTATATCTGGACCACGCCTCCCGGTGCAACCATTGTAGACGGATTCATGAAAGATTCCAATGTATTTATGGAAACCATCAAGGTTGTTTTTGATAATTCATTTACAGGTGGATATATCGAAGTCGCCGCCCATAACGATTGTGGTTCCAGTCCTACCTTTAATGGCCGCCGGATTTATGTATCAGCAGCACCAGGAAGTGTGCCCGGGAATATTTCAGGACCTCAGTCAGGCGTTTGTAAGGATCTGGCCGTTACTTATTCCATCCCTCCGATTACCGGCGCTATTTCCTATAACTGGATAGTACCTCTGGGGACCACGATGCTGAGCGGCCAGGGTACCCCGTCTATAATGGTAAGTTTTGCTTCTTCTTACCGGACCGATGAATTCTGTATTGAGTACAGCACGGATTGTGGGACGAGCCCCGGTAAATGCATCACAGTAAGCCCCACACCCAAAATCAGTTCGGTCATCACCGGTTTGGCTACCGTCTGCGCAGGCAGTCCGAATAATGTCTATTCCATTGTGCCGGTGGTTGGTGCCACTCATTACCTATGGACAGCGCCAACCGGCTCCAGCATCATATCCGGTCAGGGTACCAGTCAAGTCACGGTTAATTTTGGAAACCATTCAGGTATCGTCACGGTAAAAGCAATAAATGATTGCGGCAACAGCCTGATCCAATACTTATCCGTCAATGTGACTCCATGTACCCGGTTCCCATCCAAAGAGCGAAATTATACCAAACAAAGGAAAAACGATTTTGAACTGGAAATTTTCCCAAATCCTTCCAATGGACTCTTCCAGCTGGAGCTGAACGCATTGGATCCAGGTGCTGATTATACCTTAACGGTAAGGGACGCTTTGGGAAAACAGGTTTATTCTGCTAAACTACCCGGTATCCGGTTTGTACAGGAAAGACTCGATCTCAGGCACATGGGCAAAGGGATGTATTTTCTTCATATCGACAACAAAACCAGTCAGCGCACTGCTAAAATGGTGATTCACTGATCGCAGGAATGATTTTTCCACAATCAGGGTCCAAAAACATAATGGAAACCCCTTTAGCCGAAAACCAAGGGGTGATCATGTCTTTTAATTTCTTTGATCTCAATGCCAGCCTGTTGCGCGCGACCCGGGTGCCGTATCGACAGGCCCCTCTTTTTGCGTGGCTCTATAGCCTGCATCCAAGGATCCGTTTTCCAGCCTGAGCACTCCCCGGGGACAAACCGCTGAACAAATGCCGCAACCGACACAGGACGCCCTCACGATATCCTTGCCGCGCTGGGCATAAGCTTTTACATCTATGCCCATTTCACAATAGGCTGAACAATTGCCGCAACTTATGCATTGCCCTCCGTTGGTCGTGATCCGGAAGCGGGATTTGGTTTTTTGCAGGATTCCAAGATAGGCTGCCATAGGACAACCAAAGCGGCACCAGACCCGGCTTCCCATCAGTGGATAAAAGCCCACCCCGATTACTCCGGAAAAAGCGGCACCGATGAAAAAACCATACCAGGCACTCAGTTGATAACTGTTTAAAAACAAGATACTGCCAACCCCGGTAAACCGTGTATATAAAACCATGAAGGTCATGACCACCACGAAAACCAGGACTCCATGGATCATCCAGCGTTCGACCTTCCAGGCCCGCATGGAGGAAGAGGACAAATGCCTGAACGGATCTCCGGCAGTTTCAGCCAGGCCCCCACAGCCACAAACCCAGGAGCAGTACCACCTTTTACCATAAAACCAGGTCAGGACAGGGGTCAGGACCAGGAAGGAAATAATGCCCCAAAACAACATAAAATATCCAAGCATGCCGCTTTGAATCAAACCATCGATATGCCAGTCAAAAAAGAAATAATAATTCAGGGGCCATATGTTTTTAAAATCAAAATAAGGTTTGTTGAGGCCCTGAAGAATTTCGGGAAGGATAAAGGCGAAAGCGGTCTGGAAAAACAGCACGGATACCGTACGCAAAACCTGGTACCGGTCATGCCTGTATTTATAAATGAACTTGATCCCCATCAGGAGCATGATCAGGGTATACATGGTGCCATATACAAACCACTGGCTGGCCGGTTTCCCTTTTAAGGACTGGCTGAGTGGATCAAACAAACGGATCAGGCCGGAGTTTTCCCCTCCATCCCCCTGTCCCAGATACTGAGGATACCAGTATAATAAAACATAAAATCCGGTAAGAATAATCGCTAATAACCAGGCCAGGCTACCCCGGGCAGTCAGGCTGCGGAACCAAACCCCGTTGTTTTTAATTCCGTAGGGTTTAGCATTATAGGTGTTGATGGAATACCAGACCGAACCGGCGCTGACCAGAAAAATGGAAATCCACAACCACCTGGAGGCATCACGGGTTTCGAAATTGATCCAGTAAATCAACTGAATCAGGATCCCGGCACCCACCAGTCCCAGGGCCAGTTTTTGTGTTGCGGACAGGTTTCCGGAATAGAAACCTGCGGAGAGGGACAATGAACCATCCTGCTTCATCATTCAGTTAGGGTATGGTTTTAAAAAAACGGGTGACTGCATTCCGGTCTCGTTTGGTCTTTAAAGCCAGCCTTCTACCGGACTGGATAAAATACAGATCCATCATCCGGCTCTCATATTGGGGGGAAAACTCCGGATCAAAATTGGCAAGTCCAAGGTGGGGGAGGACTTTTTCTATGGAAGTATGTGAGCGAATCCAGTGTTCACAGACCTCTTGCCGGTAGCGGATACCCATAAGGTTGAAACCGCGAACAGCCAGCGGGAAATTTGGACTGTTGGAACTGTTGTAATTGATCCGGATGGACTTTTTTCCCTGGGAGTCCTGCCAAAACAGCGACTTTACATGCTCAACGGGCCGGGGTTCTATTTCGCCATAGACCTGGTATTCGATATCGAACAGTTTAGCGGAATTGTACCAGATCCCCGGATCATATTTCATTGGACTTTTGCAGATGGTGTGCGCTACCGTCTCACCCATCATTCGGCCGGTATACCAGATCGCTTCAATGGCTTTCCTTCCAGGCCGGGGTGACCAGAGTTCGGCGCAATCCCCAATCGCATAAATATCTTTCTGAGAGGTGCGGAGATAATCATCTACCATGATCCCAATATTGGTTTCAATATCGCTATTGTATAAAAAACCAATATTGGGACGAACCCCCGCGGTGAGTCCCACAAACTGGGCTTCAATATGGTCATCATGGCCCGTGCGTACACCGCCGACCCTTCCGAATCCATCATTGTATATTTCTTCCAGCCCTGTATTGAGCCGAAGGTCGATGCCGTGCCTCCGGATTTCTTCGTTGACCATGGCCGATTCTTCGGCGGGCAAGACCGAATTCGAAAAACTGGATTCAATGACGAGGAAACTAACAGGGATCTGACGGGAACTCAACATTTCGGCCAGTTCGATCCCGATCAGCCCTCCACCTACAATTACTGCCCTCCGGATCTGTCCGGATAGATCCTCCAGTTGCTGCAGATCCTGAAGGTGATATAAGCCCTGAACGCCTTTGAGATCCTGTCCGGGCCAATTGAAATTTTTGGGAAGGGAGCCACAGGCCAGGATTAGAATGTCGTAGGCCAGGGATTGGCCGGTATGGAGGAGTATGGATTTGGAAGCAGGATTGATTTCGGTTACCCGTGCATTCAGCCGGTCAATGCGGTTTTTAGCCCAGAAACCGTCTTCATACAATTTGGTATGCTCAAAACGAAGGTGGCCCATATACACATACATCAGGGCTGTACGCGAAAAGGGAAAGTCGGATTCTGCCGAAATCATCAGGATCTCATGATTGCTGTATTTCCGTATAAACCGCGCTGCCGTGCTTCCCGCAATCCCGTTTCCAATGATGATGATTCTCATGATTCTGTATTTAAACGTACAGAATATTCACGAGAATCGAACGAATCGTCAATCAAAACAATGGCTGATACCTTGGTTTCCAAAGCCGGTCATATGTAATGCCTACGCGTAACAACATACTCATGCCGGCATCCCTTGTCTCTTCCACTTTGCCTTTGAAGAAGAAAAAGTCAGAAGCCACAGACAGGGAAAGTTCGTCAATCAGGGGGATCAACAGTTCATGGATCATATTATATCTAAGTGCCAGGTCGCGTTTGGTATCCGATTTTGCTTTAAAAAACCAGGTCGCATCGTTACGGATCGAATAGATTACACTTTCCCCACCAAGAAAAAAGCGACCATCCGCCCTGGCTGTGAATCCAAGCTGGGCTTTATCCTGTCCGAAATCCTGTTCCAGCACGGAAGCAAGTTCCACATTTCTCCAGTTGCGGTGAAACCTTCGGACAATACCGACCACACCGCGCAAGGCCTGCTGTTTATAATTTTCCACCAGGGTGGCCGGATTGACCGTGGGAGTAAATTCGGTATCGTATTGACTGCGCACAAAGGGCTGGAAGATCCATTTTGATTTCCTCCGGTAAGTGAGGTCCAGTTTTATATCGTCCGCGGATTCGGAGATTTGCTGGATGTTTTTGGATATCTCTGAATTTTGTTTGGCATAAGCCAGGGTCAGGCCCAGGTCCAATGCGTTTTTCAGACCATCCATGGTTGCTTTAAACCGGCCGCTGGCACCGATCACCCAGGAGTTGGTGGCGGTGATCCTGCTTTCGGGCACAGCGCCATAACCCTCGCTTTTAAACTTTCGGTTGTATGATGTCCAGAGCGTGGGCTGGTCAAAATTGAAAGAAAGCAAGGGCTCAAACCGGGGATCTGGTTTCAGGCGATTGGTGATTGCTTCCAGAAACTTACTCCCTTTGTTGTTTTTATTAATTCGTTTAAGTTCATTGAGTACAAAGTTTCTGAGAGACATCTTTTCCCCTTCCTGGCTCTCGGTCAACCGGCCATCTTCATCCATGATAAATTGCCGGCGTACTCTTCGCGACTCCAGGAAATCCGCAGCCCTTACTCCTTCAAAAATCACATCCGTGGTGGCTACCCTGTAATAACCATCCGGATCGACCGGCCTGCCAAGAATTCTGCAGTTAAGCTGCAACCACTCCAGGGATAATGAAGAAAGTCCACGTGAATATGTCTGTTGAGGATCTAGTTTGGGTCGACTTAGCCCGCTGAAAATGAGCTCTTCCCGGATGTCGTCAGCCAGGATTTTTAGCAGGGCGCTTCCTTTGACATCACAGAATAAAATTTCATCTTCGTTCCAAAGCCAGGCACTCACTTCGCGTTCGTGCAATTTGCCGATGAGGGGTGGGAAATAAGGGAATTTCCGGATAATGGCCAATTCGGTGGGTCCGGCATTGCGTAATAATCGGGCAACAAATTCTTCCCACATCTGTTGGGATACTCTTCCCTGTTGGGTCGTGGCATCGTATTTTTTAAGATCGGGATAAAGATTTACAAGATCAATAAAGGCGGGAAAAAGAAGGTCGCCTTTGGGCTTTCTTACCCGTTGTGAAAGGGAAAGAATTTGACGGATGACCGCGGTATCGGGAAGCGTCTGATCCGTCACCGGTTCAAGACGGTGCTGAAGGCCGGATAACCTTCCTTCGGGGTCAAAGTTCAGGCGCAGATGTCCAACTCCCAATCCATCTGCAAACGACCGGGTCACCAGGGCGGGGGATCCCGGACGGTTTTTGCTGTGGTCGGGTAATTCCACGGATTGGATCACCGTTTCTGGGCTCCATCGTGTATGCAGGTCTGCCACGATCGCATCGATTCCCGCTACTTTTTCGGCAAGCGCAGCATTGTCTCCGGCGTCCAGATTGGATAAAACGATTATGGCTTGCACACCCGATTTCCTCATCAGGTTTACCTCCGAACGAACAGTCTCCACAAAGGGTAAAAACTTAAAATCTTTTAGATTACCCTTGGCAAGGTCTCCCTGGAGGGAAGGATCCACCAGGCCCAGAAATCCAACCAGGATCTTACCAAACGGGAGGATCAGCCTGGAAATGAACAAGGTGCTGTCCCGGCAATGAATGTTGGTGGCCAACATCCTGATCCCGGGAAAATCAAGAGAAAGCCGCTTCAGGGTGTCCGCCCCCAGGGACAATTCGAAATGATAGGGCACCAAAATGGAATATCCAAGCCGGGTGAGAAGGGTAAAATCAATTTTTGCCCGTTGCCAGTCCTGCATATCAAAATTGCCGGTACGTTGACCAAGGTCGGCAAGAATTTGATATCCGCCCATTTGAGCAGCATCAGCCCGTTGTTTTTTAATAACGGTTGACCTTACTGCCATTTCCCCCAGGTTGAAGGGCAATTCAAACAAACGCCCGGTATCGCCGATATCGATCCGGTTCACTTCCCCAATGGTCCATAAGTCCGGTTGGGCCGGCCAGACGGCGCCATCTTCTTCAATAATGAATGCCGGGTCTCCATTCCGGATAGTCATGGAATAGAGGGTGACTTTTGTTTCGGTCAAATCGGGAATATCGCTTTTTTGCCTTGGGTTGTTCAGTATCATAGCCAGCATATCAGGACTTCGTCGATTGGGGTCCTGGATCAGCAAGGCATTATGGGTTTTAAACGCCGGATATTCTTTGATGGGTGTTACGGAATCTTTTTGAGCCAGGATCCGTGGAAGTTCATTTCCCCTTGGCTCATCTGAAGGCAGAAATACTACCAGGCCGGGTGCACGCCAGCAGGCATGGCTAACCAATTTAAAAAGCTTTTTTTCTGCATTGGCTTGTTCCGTGACCAGTTCATGTTCTTCCTGGGATCGCATCACTCCCATGGCACCCAGGCCGCGCCCGGTATAAATGATGGAAATACCGTTGGTATCTATGGTATAGGGCAGGGCAGACAGAAAGAGATTGGAAAGCAGGAAGATAAAACAAAAGACCAGCCGCATTTTGGCGATATGACCGATGGCGTATTTAAATCAAATCAGGGTAAAGATAATGAAAACAAAAGGTATGGCCTGGTTGCTTTATCCTTATTGATTCCGTATCGCGTATCGCAACATCACCAGGCCCGAGCTGTATTTCCGGCTGCTTTTCAAATCCAGCCTGACCCGGTGTTTTAATCCATGAAACAAAGGTTTGCCTTCTCCCAGGAGGATGGGGTGAACGGCCAAAACGAGCTCGTCCACCAGCCAATGATCCATAAAGGAGGTGGTCAAGCCGGCCCCGCCCCAAAGCCAGATATTCTTACCCTTGCTTTGTTTGAATTGTTTGGTCCAGGTTACCGTATCCCCTGATACAAGATGGAAAGGCTCTTCCACCTCATCCTCTTTCAATGAATTGGAAAATACGTATTGTTTAATGCTGGCCATTTTAGCTACAAATGGGTCTTCAGGCATGGCTGGCATGGATTTGGCCATGTTATAGGATTTGCGTCCCATGAAAAGGGTATCCACCTTTTTCAGGAAGGAGGCCATACCGTAATCCTGGTCGGTAAGGCACCAGTCGTATTCACCATTAGGGCCTTCAATGAAACCGTCAAGACTGACGGCAAGTTGCAGTATGATTTTACGCATAGTTCAAATCAAAGATTAACTAAATTTACATTTTACTACCGAGTTTAATCAGATTTGATGAGAAAACCACTATCCAAACTACCCCTGGTAGGCACCAATATATTTACTAAAATGAGCGGGCTGGCGTCAGAAGCGGGAGCTATCAATATTGCCCAGGGTTTCCCCGATTTTGCCTGCGAGCCGGAACTCATAGCTCTGGTCGATGAGGCCATGAAGCAGGGATTCAACCAATATGCCCCCATGCCCGGCTTGCTCAAATTGCGCGAGCAGATCGCAGAAAAAACCTATGAACTCTACCAGCGGGAATACGACCCCGCCACCGAAGTCACCGTCATGCCGGGCGCTACCGCTGGAATCTATTCCGCCATTCAGGCCCTCGTTCAACCGGGTGAGGAGGTGATTGTGCTGGAGCCTTGTTACGACAGTTACATTCCTTCCATCGTGTTGGCCGGCGCGGTGCCGGTGCGGTATAAAATGAAATTTCCAGGTTATACCATTGACTGGGAGGAAGTCAACCGGTTGATCAATTCCAGGACCCGGATGATTGTGATCAATACCCCCCACAACCCTACAGGGAATATACTCACCCGTAAGGACATGCTGGCCCTGCAATCCCTCGTCGAAGACACCGATATCCTCATCCTTAGCGACGAAGTGTATGAACATATTGTCTTTGACGGTGAAAAACACCAGTCGGTCTCTGCTTTTCCCGAACTCGCTGAAAGAAGCATCATGGTGGCTTCCTTTGGAAAAACCTATCACGCCACAGGCTGGAGGGTAGGTTATGTATTGGCTCCGGCTGATCTGACTACGGAAATACGAAAGGTTTACCAGTTTATTGCCTTCTCGGCATCCACGCCCATGCAACATGCTTTGGCGGCCTTTTTGAAAAACAAGGAGGCCTATCTTCAATTGAATTTATTTTTTGAAAAAAAGCGTGACCGCTTCAGGGAGATGATCCGCAGCAGCCGTTTCAGCCTGCTTCCTTCCCGCGGGTCCTACTTCCAGTGCGCTACTTACGAAAGGATCACGGACGAAGGCGATGCGGACCTGGCCATCCGCCTTACGAACGAATACAAGGTGGCTACCATACCGGTGTCCGCCTTCTACCAGGATCATACCGACAACCGGGTTTTGCGTTTTTGTTTTGGTAAAAAAGACGAGACCCTGGAAAAAGCTGCCGAGATCTTATGCAAAATTTGAACCTCACCCTCCTGCAAACGAGCCTGCATTGGGAAAATGCAGAAGCCAACCTGGCCCATTTTGACCAGTTAATATCACGGATAAATGCCCCTGCCGACCTCATTCTTCTTCCGGAAATGTTTAACACCGGATTCAGCATGCAGGCCGCCATCCTGGCGGAAACCATGGAAGGCCCCACGGTGCAATGGTTGAAAACAAAAGCGACGCAAAAACAATCCGTGATCATGGGTAGCCTTATCATCCGGGAAGGAACAGCTTATTACAACCGTTTGGTGGTGGCCTTTCCCGGCGGTTCTTTACAACATTATGATAAAAGGCATTTGTTCCGGATGGCCGGCGAGCACCTCACCTATACGGGTGGGAATAAACGGCTGACCATAGAAATCAAAGGATGGAAGATCAGGCCCTTTGTATGTTATGATCTCCGTTTTCCCATATGGTCACGGAATTATTTTAATCCCGACTGGGGCTGGGAGTATGACCTTGCCGTTTATGTGGCCAACTGGCCGGCACCAAGGGCCTTAGCCTGGAAGAGCCTTCCGGTTGCAAGAGCCATTGAGAACCAGGCCTGGGTAGCCGCCCTCAACCGCATAGGCAACGACGGGAAAGGGCATGCATACCTCGGGGACAGCCAGGTGATCAATTCTTATGGAGAATTGGTTGTCCATCTGGATGACCTCGAATACGTCAAAACCATTGTCCTTGACCGCACCAGCCTGGACAGGCACCGGGAGGCTTTCCCGGTAGGGCACGATGCGGACCGCTTCGAAATTTTGCCCTGAATTGGGAATGAAAAGACTTTCTAATTTTGAAATGCACAACATGAGCTTACACCCATATGGACTCAATCTTAATCATTGCCGATGACCGCGAGCAGGCATCCGGTATTCCTCAATTGCTGGTTGAGAAAGGCATTAATATCCACCTGAGCAGGTTGGAAACAGGTGATTATATTATCAATAACCAAATAATAATAGAGCGTAAATCGGCAGCCGATTTCATTCAATCACTGTTATCCGGAAGATTATTCAGCCAATGTTCCCGTTTGGTGCGTATGGGTATGCAGCCACTGATTTTATTGGAGGGCAATTTATTTGAGACGGATCACCAGATTGACAGGAAGGCTCTTAAAGGCGCCTTATTATCCGTATCGGCATCCTGGAGAATACCGGTAATCCATTCATAAGACAAAGGGGAAACAGCCGAACTATTATTAATGCTGCAACAACAGGGTGCGCCCAAGGGTCACTTACTCCGGGCGAAAGGAATTAAATCGAAACGAATGATAACCAGCGTCTTTGTATGTTAATTAGGACTGCCCGGTACAGGCCCGGAAAGGGCATCAAGACTGTTGACTGATTTTGGAAACATTGAGGCAATTGCTACTGCTTCCTGTAAGAATCTTCAAAAAGTGAAAGGTATCGGGGAAAAACCCCAGATATGATCCGTCGTTTTATTTCAGGCGTTGAAACCAACACAAACAATAACTTGAAGAACGGTTAATGTTTCGGTGATTACCAGGAGCGTCACCCCGCTAAATCCAATCAATCAAAAATAAAAGTAAATAAATACTTTTATTCATCAAAACCCATTATATTTGTGCTGAATTAATTCTAACAAAATGGAAACCATTTCCGAAAACCTTCTTGATGTCACCCTCCTGGATCCCCGAAAGAAACACCCCACGATTTTCGCCTGTTTCGATGCCCTGGCGGAAGGCCAGAGCCTGGTCATCCTCAACGACCATGACCCCAAGCCACTTTATTACCAATTGTTAGGAGAAAGAGGCAATGTCTTTAACTGGGAATACCTGGCCGAGGGACCCGATTGGTGGAAGGTAAAGATTTCGAAACGCAGAAGCACCGAACGGGATGAAACCCTGGGTCAGATGGTCGCCAGTGATATCAGGAAAGCCGAGGTCTTCAAGAAATACGGCCTGGACTTCTGCTGTGGGGGTAAAAAAACCGTAAAAGAAGCCTGTGCCGAAAAAGGCCTGGACGTCACCCAGATCGAACAGGAATTGCAGCAAACCGATAAAATCCTGGTGGCACAATCCTTGCCTTACGATGAATGGAGCCTGGCCTTCCTTTCCGATTATATCGTGAACACCCACCACGTATTTGTAAAAAAATCCTTGCCCGGGCTGGACGCTTACGCCACCAAAGTCGCCGCCGTGCATGGTGGGAAGCACCCTGAACTGGCCGGGATTAAAAAACTCGTAGAGGAATTAAAGGCGGAAATGAGCATTCATATGGCCAAGGAAGAAAAAGTCTTATTCCCATACATCAAAAGCCTTGAAGGGGGGACTTCAAATGGTACACCGGCCTTGGACGGCATCTCCCGCCCCGTACACATGATGGAGATCGAACACGAATCCGTTGGGGCCGTCCTCGAAAAAATCAGGCAAATCAGCCAGGATTATACGCTCCCGGAGGAGGCCTGCGCTTCCTACCGCATGTTGTATTCGATGCTCGAAGCTTTCGAAAACGATCTGCACCTCCATGTCCATCTTGAAAACAATATTCTGTTTCCCAAAGCGATTGAATTGGAAAGGAAAACCAAACGACCCTATGCTCAGCCTCACCTGTAAAGCCGC
>CAYOPD010000030.1:11759-17327 GCA_964405735.1 uncultured Saprospiraceae bacterium
GATGATTACAAAGTCGTGCGGGATGCCTTCGAAAAACTGTGTACGGAGAAAAGAATCCGTGATTTGTGCGGACCGGTTAACCGGGGAGCAGCGTACCTGACGGGGTGAAGTGAAGGGTTGACTCAAAACTCAACCCTTCACTTCACCCTTTCCCATTTCTTTTTATTTTTGTCCAATGTCTCGCATCAGTTCCTTCTCCGCCCCTCACAAAGGCTTACGAAACCTCCTTTCCAAATTTTCTTTCCTTGCCGGCAAAACCAATTTCAGCGATCCCGCCCAGGTTGGAGATCTTAAAAAGCTTGGACTTGAAATGTTCCGCCTGCTGGATGAACATGCCCGGCTCGAAAACCAATTTATCCTGGCCACGCTGGCCGAAAGGGTACCCAAAGCCGCTGACCATGATTTGCGTGACCATGAATATCTGGAAGAGGAACAAGACAAGGTCTCCCACAAGCTGAGGCGTCTTAACGGCAATCAGGATGCCGATGCCGGCCACGATTTTTACCTTTCCTTTTCCAAATACCACAGCCGTTACCTCGCGCATATCCTGCAGGAAGAGAATGTCACCGAAAAATTGTTACAGGAAAATTTTTCGGATGATGAATTGCTCCAATTGCGCGGTCGCATAATGAAAAATATTCCTTTCCCTGATTTTTTAATCTGGGTCAAGTACATCATCCCTGCTCAAAATGAAGCTGAAAACATCGGAATGCTCAGGGGATTTAAAGCGAGTGCACCGCCGGAGGCTTTTCAGAAAGTGAGTGAGGTGCTCAGGAAAGAGTTGCCGGAGACAGAATATGATTCTTTAATGCAAAAAGTTATGGAGTAGTCAGGATAAAAAGTGCAAAGACATTCTGAACTTTAAATTTCGGGACTCCCTTCCCCCGCGCTGCTATCTTTGTGAACATCATGATTTCCACCCCTGATCAGCGCGTCCGTGTGTTTGTAAGCAGTACCCTGGAGGAATTGGCCGAAGAAAGAAAGGTCGTTCGGAAAGCCATTGAAGAGTTGCGCCTGATCCCGGTGATGTTTGAGTTGGGTGCAAGGGCCCATCCCCCCCGGCAAGTTTACCAGGCCTACCTCGAGCAGAGCGATGTTTTTATCGGCATTTATTGGAATCAATACGGCTGGATAGCCCCTGAAATGGATATATCCGGACTGGAAGACGAGTACCGGATGTCCTCCTCCAAACCCAGGCTGATCTATGTAAAAACGTCTGACAACAGGGATCCGAGACTGAATCAACTGATCCGGGATATTGAAAAACAAGGAAGCCTTGCTTATAAATTGTTCCAGGACCTGAAGGAACTCCAGGAGTATATTGAAAATGACCTGGCCGCCCTGCTTTCAGAAAAATTCCGGAGTGAAACACAAAAGGAAGCTACTCCACAAAAAGTCTTTTTTAATAATATT
Organism: uncultured Saprospiraceae bacterium; assembly: GCA_964405735.1. Lineage (GTDB taxonomy): Bacteria > Bacteroidota > Bacteroidia > Chitinophagales > Saprospiraceae > JADJLQ01. Next base: position 13,173 of record CAYOPD010000030.1, read on the forward strand.
CCCCAACCATTTCATGAACTGATCGGCCGGGGGGAGGAAAAATGGAACATGGAAAACCTGCTCTTCAGCCAGCATAAAAGGCTGGTCACTTTGACCGGTATGGGGGGTACCGGCAAGTCCAGGTTGGCTATCGAGGTAGGTTTTACGGCCCTGGGCCATTATGAGAATGGGGTTTGTTTTGTAAGTCTGGGCTCCATCCGGGATCACAACCAACTGGAGTCCTGCGTGGGCCAGGCTCTCGGCCTTTCCAATGCCTCGTCCCAATCCCTGAGGGAGACCCTCCTGTCTTACCTATCGGATAAACACCTGTTGCTTATTATGGACAATTTTGAACATATACTGCAAGGGGTGGACCTGGTGAGTGATATCCTGAGCAGAACCCGGAAGGTTTCCGTTCTTGTGACCAGCCGCTCGGCCCTGAACCTCAGGGCAGAGTGGATTTTTCCGCTTTCACCTCTGCCCGTTTCCGGAAAAGCAGTCTGTGAGGAATCCGGCGATATTGAACTCCCTTCCATTAAATTATTTATAGAACGCGCCAATAGTGTAAATCCCCGCATCAACTGGAACACGGACAACCTGGAGGCAACGGCAGTCATTTGTTCCCGTCTGGGTGGCCTGCCCCTGGCTATTGAACTTGCGGCCATGCGGACAAAATACAACAGCCCAGTTCAATTGCTCAAAGGCATGGAAAAATCGCTGGACCTTCTCACCGGAGGAGCCCGTGACCTTCCGGGCCGCCAACAGTCTTTTAGGGCAACCCTGGATTGGAGTTATCAATTATTGGCGCCGGAAGACCAGGAAGTATTCAGGATCATGTCCATTTTTCAGGATGGCTGGTATGCCGAAACCTTGACTGCGATCAGCGGGTTGCCGGCGGAAACTTGCGGCGGGGCTACGGAACGTTTGCTCGATGCAGGGCTGATCCGGTTGAAAAACATCGATCCGGAACCACGTTACGACATGCTGCAGCCCATCGATGAATATTCCGGGGAACTGCTCGAACAGGATAAGCAAAAAGAATCGGTCCAGGAACGATTCCTAAGATATTATGTGGAATTGGCGATGGAAATCAGCCCCAGTCTGCTCACAGTGAGGTACAACAGAAACTGGTTGCCCATGCTCCGGACCGATTATGAAAATTTCAGGGAAGCCTTTCAATTTGCCCTTGCACGCCAGGATAAAAAAAGTGCGGCCATCCTGATCAATGCGGTGGGTACTTACTGGATGTATGAAGGTCATCAAAACGAAGGGCTGCTTTGGCTCGGTCGGGCGGGCCTCAACGATCCCGGGGATTGGAAAGTACTGCCCAGGGAAGATATTCAGGTATTCGCAAACAGCATGCTCTGTTCCGGTATTTTTCTGTTTTTCCCGGCCCGTTTTGAAGAAGCCATCCGGGACCTTCGGATTGGGCGGGACATGTTTGAATATATACAGGATTATCGTGGCATGTCCCGGTGCCTGGCCTATCTGGGACTCACTTCGTTATCCACCGGAGACCTGGAAGCAGTAGGTTATTTTAATGAAGCCATCCAAAGGGGTAATGAGAGCGGGGATTATTTTTCGGTATTTATTTCCACCACCTTCCTCGCGGAATGTTACCTGCTCGCCGGAGATTCAGATCGGGCGATTAAACAAATTGGCGAGTTAGATTACTTGTTGAATCAACGATACACCGGAGCAGCTCATGCAGGCATCGAGTCCCTCCAGCCAATGCTTTACCTGGAAAAAGGCAATGTTTACGTTTATACCGGTGATCTTGATATTGCCCGGCAGGCTTATGAGGAAGGCATCCGGCTGTTTGATAAATACAGGCTCAAAACCAGTATGGGTTATGCCTTTGTGGGACTGTCGATTGTGCATGCGCTCCAGGGCGAATACCAGAAAGCCAAGTTGGTCTCCCTTAGGGGCCTCAATGCGGGGCGTGAACAGGGTGATGTGATCATTATCCTGGTCAATTTAAAAGTATTTCTGAGCTGCCTGATCGGGGAAGGCCAATGGAAAGAAAGCCTGCCCTTATTGAATGAGGTCTTTGCTTTTATACGCCATTTTAAATATGCATCATGGACTGGTGACAAGATCACCGATCGCTGGATCAAGGGATTATTGGATCAAAAGCAGTTAAAAATATACCAGGGAGCCGGTGAGCCAAAGATGACCCTGGATGAACTGATACAACAAACCCTGGCCCTGGAAAAAGAGGAGTAGGGTTTGTTCCATTCCCTCACAAGCCATTGATTTTCAAAAGGACAACTGGTCATCAAAACACTTTCGAAGGTAAACCTGAAGAACCCCTTTACCATCGAGGTCGCAAGGATCTGTGAGAAGATCAGTTATGTTTTATTAGGCGCCTGGATAATAACAATATTGAACAACACCCAAAACGGAGGGTTACTGAAAAGAACGGGGATTTTTATAGAGGATCGGGATGCGGGGGAATTCATTTTTATGGCGGGACTTGTATTTATTATTTCACAGGTTTTCAGGCGTGGTGTTGAGCTTCAATCCGAAAACGATCTAACCGTATAAGTTATGCCCATTGTCGTAAACCCGGATGTCATGATGGCCAGGCGTCAAATGTCGCTGAATGGACTTTCCGAACGAGTGGATATCACGCTGGCTAATCTTTCCATACTCAAAACCGGCAAGGCAAAAGCCATCCGGTTCAGTACCCTGGAGTCTATTTGTAAAGCGCTGGACTGTCAGCCAGGGGATTTAATTAGAGTACACTGAACAATAGACATAACCTTTGAAGGCAAATTTTCTTGATCCCGGAACTTCTTATTTACCAATCTGGATCATCACCTTGCCTTCCTTCAAGTCAGGGAGGCGCACGGCCTTCATGGCCGGATCTATTTCTGTGTATACCTTGCCGTCGAGGGTAACGCTTTTGATGATGACATCCTGATCCTCGATAGGCAAGGGATACAACAAATCCCCGATGCGGGAGGCCATGATCTTAAAATGAAGCTGCACCGGCCGCTGATTCACCCAAAGTGCGGTGTAGAGATGATTGAGCAGGGCATTTTCCATATTGTGATAGGAGGCTTTAAACCGGTTGGCTTTGGTACCATCCTTAATCCGGCCATCCGCAAAGACACCCAGGTAGGTGTCACCGTATTCACGATCGATATAATGCTTGTCCCAGAAAGCGGCACCCCGGTCGAAAAGGGTGAGATATTTCTCCTGGCTTGTAAGTTTATACAAACAGAGGTCAAACATAAGGCCGTATTCCTGGATCCACCAATACGAATAATCAGCATGTCCTCCCGAAGCTTCTTTTGCAAAGGAAGCAAACCAGACTCCGTTTGCTGTATCCATTCCGAACCGGTGAAGGCTTTCCGTCAGACTTAATGCAGCCTCCTTAAACCGGTCATTTGGACGAAGGAAGTGAAGGCGCAGGAGCATCCAGGCCGTTTCTATATTGTGGCCGGTATTGATTTCGGCCGCCGTCGGAGCAGGAGCTTTATAATTCCAGCCCTTGTCAAAAGTTTCCAGAATCCAGCCCGATGTTTTATCCCGCATATAATCCAGAACGGTATTCATGATGCGATCAGCCTGATCAAGAAAAACCCCTTCGCGGGTGGCCAGGTAGAGATAAAGCAAGTATCCGGATACCGGAGTAATTACCGAACTGAATGACTTGGTGCTGTCGAGCACGGTCCAGTCCGGATTTAATACATCAAAATATCCTCCCGAAGCCGGGTCCCAGGCTTTGGTTGCAAGCAGGGTATTGACTTCAAGGATATGATTTAAAACGTCCGGGTCATGAGTGATAAAATAATACATCACCAGCCCAGTAATGGAATAGACCTGGACAAAGGTATTTTTATTTGCCCCGGCGGCTTCACCGGTGACCGTCAGCAAATCATAAAAACCACCGTGTTTTTTATCCCAGGCCGTGTTTATCAAATAATTTTTCAGTTCATGTGCCGTCTTCAGATCGGCTTCATCACCGCTCAGCAGGTACGCAACAGAATATCCGAATAAATGTCTGGCAACCATACTGGGATACCGCATCGAATCTCCGAATGATTCCACCGCCTGTCGAGCGTGGTATGAAATCCTCCATGTTCCCGGTCTGCTGCATACTTGGTCCAATAAGGGATGATGTCTTCCAGACCCTGTTTTTTCCAGTATGCTTCTTCCCGGAAAGGG
>CAYOPD010000030.1:17427-40004 GCA_964405735.1 uncultured Saprospiraceae bacterium
AGCCGGTCCTGGTCTTCATTGGCTTTGTTTTTTATAAACCAGCCCCAGGTATCGTGATTGCCGATGCAGTGATAGATGGGCAGGCTGTTCTCGTTTTTCAGGATGGTTTTAAAGAGGTCAAACTGAATCTGTGTTTTTTGTTTGTCGGCTTCGAGGGCATCCATGATGGCGTCCCCGCCGTTGATGATAAAATCGACTTTGGGTTTGAGTTGTTGGGCGTGATGGAACGCTTTGGCCATACCGGTTTCGGGAACGGATCCGGGTTTTACATGGATATCGCTCAGATGGGCCAACCGCACCAGGGGCTTCCTGGCCGGTTTTCCGAGATCAGGAGTGGTGGGGAGGAGAAGTCCCGAAGCAAGCCCGATCGAGGAGTTCCGGATAAATTTTCTGCGTTGCACTTGATTCGAATATTGGGATGAGGTTGTAAAAGTAGAAGATAAAATCACATGCCCGGCCGTGGTGGTTTCACAGCAGGGCCTGCCGGATGGAGCCCTTTGGTATTCAATTGCCGGAAATAGGCTTTTCCGCCACTTACAATATAAAGTTGGTTGAATTCATGGCCACCGAAACAAAGATCGGTGACCGGTCCCCTCGGTGTTGGCAAAATCAGGTTGACTCTGCCAAGTTGGTCGGAGACCTGTACGCCCATATTGGTACCCGCATATAAAAGATTGGCGGTATCCGCTGCCAGGCCATGAGGATTGGCCGTCTTTGCGCCATAAGGAATATGGTAATGAATGTATTCCTGGCCATGGCTGAGACTGCCATCCGGATTGATTTTATACGAATAACCAAATACCTCATCCGGATGGATGATGTTCATGAAAGATTGTTCCGCGGAAATGGCCATCCCGGAAACCCCCGATTTTATATAGTTGGTCGTCGTTTTTTTTGAAGCATAATCAAAATAACCAAGCCGAAGATCATCTATATAATACAAACCTTTTGCAGTTGAAAGGACCTGTCCGGGTTTAGCTTTGAGAATCAGCGGAGAGCGTTTGTTGTTTTGTTCAAGGTAGATCGCGCCATACCGGGTATCGCTGTAAATCTGACGGCCTGAGGCATCGATCGTTATGTCCTTGAGTTTGCCCCGAATGTTTTTTTTTATGATGGCCGTATGACCCGGTTTTATGGTATAAACAGATGAGCCGCTTTTCCCGGAAACGTAAATGGTTCCATCCGGACCGGCAGTGATTTGATCCAGCGTATCCTGTGAGACCGGGAGCTCCGTCCACCCGGGCAGGTCTCTGGTGAGGGACATTCCCTGGTATTGCTCCATATGGATTTTCACGGGGCTAGGATAACCTTTCCACAGCCAGCGCAGCGCGTCGGCGATGAGGGTGAGGGCATGGGAATTGTTGTGCCCTCCATCACCCCAGGCATGGTTTACTTCATAACCTGCCCAGGTCAGGGCACTCAGCATATTCTGGTTTGCGATGTACCAGTCGCCGGCATAAATATTCAGGTCGTTGTACCCGTCTTCCAGGAATATTCTCAACGGTTTGGGTTCGGTCTTCCGGACCAGGGTGGCGGTTTCATCTGCACCGCGCAAGCCTACATAGGTACCAATCGTACTAAGCACTCTTCGGAAGGCATCCGGCCTTTCCCAGGCTGCATTAAAGGCACAAATGGCGCCGCTGCTGGCTCCCGCAATGCTCCGGTCATTGGGATCATCGCTGAGATTATAGGATTTTTTTACCTCGGGAATTATTTCTTCAATTAAAAACCGCGCATAACGGTCGCCCAGGCCATCGTATTCGAAGCTCCGGTTGAAGCGGGGGTAGTTGGACGTGTCTTTTGAAATCACCCGGCCATGGTCAATATAGATACCGATGATCACCGGGATTTCTTTCCGCTGAATCAGGGTATCCAGGTGAGCAGACAACCTCCAGCCATTGGCCCTGCCGAGCCCATCCTGCACGATCATGCTGCAGGTTGCTTTGCCGGAATCATACTGGGCCGGAATATAAAGCCAGTAATTCCGTTCAGTTCCCGGGTATATTTTGCTGATCCATTTATAAGGGCCCTTCATTTCTCCGGTCGGTACCTGAGCATGGACAACATGGGCCAACAGGAAAAAAACCATTCCGGAAGAAATCCTGGCTATCTTATCAGAAATTGAATGAGTCATTGATCCTTTTTTTTCATCTCCTTTTTATAATTCTTATACATCTTGCCCCACTGTCTTTCTTTTCTTCGCCTTTCCGCAACCGTGGATTCAAAACGGGCTTTTTCCCTTTCCATTTTGAGGTAGTTTTCATAGGAAGCCCGGTCAACTTCGCCCTGTTCAACCGCCGCTATGACCGCACATCCTGCCTCCCCGGTATGGCTGCAATCTTTGAACTTACAGTCAGGAGCGAGTGAAAGGATGCGGTCAAAAGTGGTCTCCAGGCCGGAGGAGCTGTCCGCAATGCCCACTTCCCGCATCCCCGGGTTGTCGATCAAAACAGCTCCATTTTCGAGGAGGATCAGTTCACGGTGGCTGGTGACATGTTTCCCCCTTTGCGTGCTTTCACTGATGCTGCCGGTTTTCATAATGGCCCGCCCGGACAGGTTGTTCAGAAGGGTGGATTTTCCCACGCCGGATGAACCCAGCAGGCAATAGGTTTTCCCTTTATCCATCAACCCGTCAATGGCTGCATATCCCTCAAGCGTTTCGTTGCTGATGGCGATCACCGGAACATCCTTTACCCTTTTTTTAATCAGCTCCAGGACCTCATCGATCCGGGATTGGTCCACCAGGTCTGTTTTGGTAAGGACGATCACGGGTTTCACCCCGGAAGTATGGCAGATGGTCAGGTATCGCTCCAACCGGTTTATATTAAAATCCCGGTCCACGGCCTGTACCAGGAAGGCACCATGTATATTGGTGGCGATGATCTGGATCTCCCCGGCACGGCCGATCGCCTGCCTTCTGATCACAGAAGTACGGGGCAGGATGGCATGAATAAGGGCAAAATCAGGTTCATGGACGCTCAGGGCCACCCAGTCGCCCACGGCCGGAAAATCCTCGCGGCTGGTGGCGGAAAAACGAAGGTGGCCGGTGATTTCGGCTTCATATTCACCCCGGTCTGTGGCCACGAGGTAACGTTCTTTATGTTCTTCTATAATTCTCCCGGTTTCGAATTGATCGAGATGGTTTTCAACCCGGTAATCGTCGAGAGAGGGTGGATATCCTAATTGTTCGAGGGTCATGGGTTCGGAAAGGTATAAAAATATGGGGGATTGATGATTTCGTCGTCGAAGCTTAGCTTCAGCCCTGAACATTTATAGTCATCTCCGATTGATGAAATAGAAGGTCGGAGCTTAGCTCCTCCCAAACATTAAAACCGCCTGCCCGTGAACGCTGTTTCAGTTCCCTTCCGGAACTCAAAATCCTTCGAATCGCTTTCCTGATTTACAATGATCGATCTGCCACTGCAATTTTATAATTTGAAGTTAACCCCAAGCTGGCCATAAAGCGGTAGGATCGGTTTGGTCTTAAAATCCTGGCCAAGGATTTTCCCGGCCTTCAGATAGATATCCTGCTGTTTAATCGAAAATCCTGTTTGTAAGCCGAAATAAAAGTTTCCCCCGGTTGCCGGTTCATACCAGCCATCTACTACCTGAGGATGCTGGTCGCGGTATGCATTGGAATGCTTGAAGTGGCTTACAATCGCTTTATCAAAACCGAATTCACCGGCAAAAAACCACTTGGGGCGATAATAACCGAGGATAGCGGAAAAATCACTCCCAAAATTAAGCAGGCGCACCAGGTCGGTCTCATGCCTGCGGAAAACACCATGCAATTTCGCACTGAATTGAAAATGGCGGTATTGGATCAAACGGATCTGTCCCCCGATTTTGGTTTTCATATCGTCAAAGAGGTTATGGCCTGAAGGGAAGGAGTACTCCAAATTAGCTACCATGGGAAAGAGACGGGTATTGATCTGGTAACCATAACTTAATCCATATATGGTACCATATTCCATACCAAAGTTGGCGTTGATAATATGATGATCCTCTTTTTTAAGATTTGCCCAGTTCAGGGTCTGGGCATTCATTGAACCTATTAAGAGAGTTAAAAAAGCTATTAGAACGTGTTTTTTAGAAGTTTTCATCGTCGATTTGTTTTTTTGGGTTAATGATTTAAAGGGAGTTCAGATAGGTGATCAATCTGGGTAAAGTGAGTTCTCTCCAGGCTTTTTTATCACTGATGATGCCCGAATGCCCGACTCCCGTGATCTTATATAAGTCTGCTGAACGATAGAAAGCCGATATTTTTTGGGCCCAGGAATCCGGATAGGCTTTATTGTTCTCACTGTAAAAAAACAGGACGGGAGCATTAAAATGGCTGATGCCTTCGGAGAAATCGGGTTTATGACTTTCTCCGAATTCAATAAAAGCGTCCAGGATCACCGCCCCTGATCGCCATGCGCTGCCCGGTTCCGTATTGTTTTCTCCGGTGATTTCATTATTGCCGGATAAGAGGGCCAATTTATAGTCCAATATTTCATGCTGGTCTTGATTACCGGTAATAAACTGATCGGTATAAGTCGCATCGTTCAGCAATTCACTCCAGACATCAAAGGCACGCGATTCTTTAATGTATTCTGAGATATCGTCCCATTTCAGGCCACCGGGCTCGCCTACTACCAAACCTTGTATGGCATGGGGATATTTACCGGCATATCCTGTGGCCAAAATCCCTCCCCAGGAATGCCCCAACAGAATTACTTTTTGGTTTGGGTTTGTTCTGTAATGGGCAATCACACCGCTCAACTCATTAAAGATAGCGTCCAGGGCAGCCAGTCCCGGTGAAGTATAGGACTCCTTGGGAAGCCGTTGGGAAAGCCCGGAACCCCTTTGGTCATAAAACACAACCCGGTAACCATAATTTGCAAGCTCTTTTCCGTTCAACAGGGAACGGTAGTCACCGCCAGGCCCACCATGTATGAATACAATCATGGTACTGTCAGGATGGCCAAATGCCTCGGAATGAAGCAGTACGCCGTTTACCAGGATGGAAGGGAGACCGGGATCCTGGTCTACGGTTTTTGGCACCAGATTTCCCGACTCGTTTACAAACCGCTCTTTTGAGCAGGAGAGGCAAACCAAGGCAAAAAATGCCAGGGTCAAAATTCTTTTTGTTGTTTTCATGTTTTTTGAAGTTTAAAAATGAACCACAAAAATGGGGCTTGGCTTTTCCTTCAAACGCTTCACCATGAGGGTTGAGACCTCTTGTCCAGTAGTTCGTAAATAACAGAAAAACAACAGGTTATGAGAGTTGAGACTTTTCTTGTGAAGGTTGAGACCTTCCTATGCCTCAGTCAATTGACTTTTCAGGTATTCGCGGGGGCTGAGCCCGGTGCATTTTTTAAAATTCCGGTTAAAGGATGCCTTCGAGTTAAATCCACAATCATGGGCTAAGGACAACAGCGTGAATTGCTGGTTTTCCGGTTGGCCGATCAGGTGAATAAATTCTTCCACACGCCGGTCATTGATCAATTCGTAAAAGTTTTTTTTAACCCTTGAATTGATGACCTGCGATAAGTGGTTGGGGTGAACTTCCAGGCTTCTGGCCAGTTCATTCAGGGTCAGGTCCGGATTTTTAAAGGGTTTTTGCTCAACCATCAGACGCTCGAGCCGCTCATGGATCCAGTTTGCTTCCTGCTCACCTAAGGTGGATTTTTGATATTTAGGGCTTTCCTGATCTTCATCTGAGGCCAATTCTTCCGTTTCCCTAGGGATTTCGGATCCGGAAGTACTGTTTTCTTCAATATTTCCATTTGCCGTCGAAGGATTTTCCGCCTGAAGCAGGGGTATGTTTTGACTAAAAACCCGGACCTGCTTGATGCCAAAATATCCCAGCCACAGGACGAAGAGCGCTGCAGCCCCAAATATCCATTTGTCTCCCTGTACGAAGATGATTATTATCCAGATTGCCACGATCCAGATGATCAGGTAGAGCAGCCAGTTGAAATTGATCTTGTCCGTATTGGAAAACTGGTGAACGATATTCTTCCTGTATTGTAATAATCGGAGCATGGAAAGGGTTACATAAACGATCCCGGAGATATAAATTGCGAATAAATTGATCCGGGATTGTATTTCAAATCCCTGCCCCTTTTGCCTGAACACTTCAATTTTTTGTTCCAGGGGCATAAGGAAAAACCCGAAAAACAGCAAGTAGGATAAGAGCAGGGGTAAAAAATGGAGTAATGCTTTAGCCTTAAAAGGAACAGAGGATGTTTGCTGGCGGGTGTATAGAAACAAAAAAGGCCCCTGGGTCAAAGGCAAGGAAAAACCCAGCGCCACGAAGGTAGGATATTCCATATACTGATTGGTAAACAGCAAATAAAAGGAGAGCATATGAATTCCGGTAACACCCAGCCAGGCGGCCAGTATGACGTCCGCCTGTGTTTTATCCCTTTTTGTAATTAATAAGAAAGAGAGGAAAAAAGAGAGAATGATTCCTGACAGATAGAGCATGTCGTATTATTCTTGTTCTGTATTCATGATATCACTTCCCATAACCTGTCCTCTGTTTACAGATTGTCAAAGTTAATGATCTGCAATATCAAAAATCAATCCAGGGTACAGCAGCAATACAATCCATCCCTTATTCAAAGGACCATCCTTTATGGACAACAAAATCAACCACGGGCCGCATAAAAATCGAAAAACAATAAGGGAATAATGAATGTATCTTTTCATGATTGCTGGAAATCCATGAATTAACCTTTATCGATGGTCCCCATATTCAAGGGTTTGCCCGATCCTTCCACCACCACCATTTGAGTTTTTCTTCGCTCCTTTCCTCCGGTGCGGTCTCCGCAAAATAGACGGCGCAACGAAATACATAAAGCAGGCAGCGGTCCTGTACCATGCCGGCATGCCGGTTTGACAGATCATAGAGTTCCTGGGGATCTTTTCCGGCCAGGCCCCCTACTGACCGGATGCCGATATCCATCAGATCCCTGGCAATGGACTTGCCTACACCAGGTATGATGCACAGGCTTTTCAGGATCTCCCGTTCCTCCAGGGAGACGGATTTTAAATTATGGGTTGATGGTGGCATAGGCTCTTACCGGAAAGGTACCCATGTTTAGGATTTTTGGAGGTGCCGCGGAAAACAGAAAATTTACGGATGGAATTTGTTCCAGATTACAGAGGTGTTCGACGATCAGGATTTCTTCATGGAGGAGGATACTGTGAACAGGGCGTGCATTGCCCCGGGTGTCATCAATATTGTGTGAATCAATGCCTACCAATCCTGCACCCTGGTCGCGGAGAAGAAGTGCTGCTTCTTCGGTGACAAAGGGGTGATCGGAATAATACTTCCCGGTATTCCAGAAGGTTGCCCATCCGGTATGGATCAGGACCGCTTTGCGATATAGGTCCAGATATTGAAAAAATTCGGTTCCGATGGCCAAACCATTCTGCCAGGGAGCATGGATCAATACAGCTGGCAGGTCGACCAATTTTTCCAAAGCGACTTCCGAAAGATCCTTTCCGCCTTCATATCGGTGAAAGGGGCAGTCGATATAGGTGCCGGTATTGCTTACCATGTCTATCCTTCCGATCTGGAAGCTGGTTCCTTCCGCATAAAAGGATTTGCTGGCTTCCCGGGACAGGTAATCGCAGATCAGGGGAGGGGGGAGACCCTTGTAGGTCACCAGGTTTTCTTCAATGGTATGGCTCAGGTCTATATGAGTCCTCACGAACTAATTGGCATTTGGTGAATTTTAAAGGGCAGGATCCAAAATAAGGATTTATCCTGTTCCCCCAGGCTTATAATACAACCTGATCAAAGCCACCAGCGAAACCATCGCCCAGGTGGCCTCCAAAACCATAAAAGGCAGGGAGTGGATCATCACCGAAGAGAGAAAGGCGAGTATTGCACCGGCCAGATTCATGAGGATATAAAACAAACTGCCGGTCTCTATTTTCTTATAAAGATTAAAAAAATAGGCCAGCAGAATAAGAAACACACCTAATGCACCCACGACATCCGCCAGACTCATTCTCTTTTATTTGCGTTGCGGTCTCAGGCCTTTCCCTTTTTTGCAATTTTAATCAACTTACCGGCAGGAACCATCGTCGTCAGGTCCATCCCGTTCAGAATGGCAAATTCGTTCAGCCTTTTTTGTTCTATTCCATAACGGGTAAGCAGGGCTGAAAGCGTGGACTGGCTGGGCGCATTGATCGTATTGATGTATTCTGCCTGCACATTGATTTTGGATGCCTCGGTCAGATTGCTGAACCCCTCCATGGTATTGAGGAAAAGATTCTGATAACCCTGAAAGTCCTTGTTGGCACAGACTCCATGAAGGCAATAGATATACTGGTCTTTCTGGATATAATAACTCAGGATCATCGGCTTTTCAGCTTCCGTAGGCGCTTGTTGTCCTTCAGCTACTTGTTGGGTGGACAAGACCGACACTGCATTATACCCGTTCACTCTCCGGTTTTCTGACCGGATTGGAACAAGCCCAAATTGTTTATTTGAATTGGCAATAACCTCATCGAAATTAGCTCCCTGGCCTAATACCAGGAGCATCATGGCTTTTCCATTGGGTTCCGCCATCACAAACTGGACCGGTGAATTTTGAGTCTGCCAGCCGGTTGGCACCGGAAAACGGAATTTTAACTGGGGATGATAAAAAACATTTCCTTCCACATATCCTTCATTGGGATCATCACCGTACATTAGGCCATTGATCCTGCGGAGATAATCATCCTGGTTTATTTTAAGCGTGGTTTTATCCAAATTGTTCTGTGCAAGTTCAGCCAGTTTATGTACTTTATTATAGCGGTCACCCGGATCGGGGTGCGTACTCAGGAAAGTGGGCAAACGCTCTCCTTCGCCTTCAGAAAGCCGGGAAAGGGTATTGAAAAAATTAGCCATCTGGTGAGCATCGTAACCGATTTTGGTGGAATACTCCACGCCCAGTTCATCTGCCTGGGTCTCATGTGCCCTGCTGAATTTTAGCAACAAAAGCTGGGCACCCTGCATCAGGGTTTCGGCCATCTGGGCTGCGGCCGGAGAGGCGATAATAAGTCCAATGACCCCGATTTGGGTCAGCAGCTGATCCTTGGCTTGGGCATTGGCATGCCGGGCAGTGATGTGCCCGATTTCATGTCCAAGTACCCCGGCGAATTCCGCTTCATTGTTGAAATGGGCCATGATTCCCCGGGTGAAATATATGTAACCGCCGGGTACAGCAAATGCATTGACAACTGGAGAACTAATCACCTGAAAAGTATATCCGTGCTGGGGCCTGTGACTGATGGCCGCCATTTGCTGGCCTTTTTCATTGATGAAGGCCTGCAGTGCTGGATTTTCATATTTGCCAAATTCAGCCAATACTGCCGGATTGCTTTCAGCTCCCATGGCTTTTTCCTGTTCTTCGGACATGAGATTCAACTGTTTTTTTCCGGTAACGGGATTGCGTGAACACTGATAGAAAAGCAGACCAATAATGGCCAGGATTAACACTAAATTCAGTCTTTTCATTTTGATTAGTTTTGTTGACTTCAAGTATAACGAAGTCCAGAACAAGTTAATTTCAAAATTAAAATACGAAATTTCATTCATTCATGTCTTTTAAACAATTATTGATCGGATTTCTTTGGCTTCTGGGCATGCCTGCTTCCCCCCTTCTTGGCCAGTTGCTTGACTGGGCACCCTCCTTTCCAAAAGCCGATGACTCGATCCGGATCACCCTGGATGCCACCAAAGGAAATAAAGGATTGCTGGACTTTAATGGAAATGTCTATGTCCATATCGGAGTCATCACCACTGCGAGCGCCTCATCTTCCGAATGGAAATATGTACCGTTTACCTGGGGATCCACCATGACCGCCGCGCAGGCGGTTAACCTTGGCAAAAACAGATGGCAATATTCGATCGCCCATATCAGAAACTTTTTTAAAGTGCCCGCAGGGGAGAAAATCACGCATATAGCCATCCTCTTCCGGGCCGGGGCATGCTCCAATTGTGCCAGCCAGCGAAACAGCGACGGAAGTGACATGTATATTCCTGTTTACGAGGACAGGCTCGCCACCCGTTTTATTAAACCACACTTCCAGCCTTTGTTCAAACCGGTTCTGGAGAATATGAAGCTTCTACCCGGCGAATTCCTTAATGTTGAAGCAGTCAGCAATACGAACGTGGCCTGGGAATTGTTTTTAAACCAGCAGTCGGTCGGACAATACCCGGCCCGGGATACCCTGGCGGTAAATCTGGCTATACCGGCTGGCGGGAGTTATACCGTTACTACTATTGCCCATTCTGCAAACCAGGCCGTCCGGGATTCATTTTCTTTTTTTTTAGTTGACTCCATCCCTAAACAGCCTTTACCAAAGGGGGTAAAACCGGGCATCAATTATGAAACCGGAGATACTTCCCTGATCCTGGTATTGGAGGCGCCTTTTAAAAACAGGGTAGCCGTTATTGGCGATTTTCCCGGCAGCAACTGGATAGAAAAACAGCAGTTCCAGATGAACAGGGCTGAAGATGGAAAATCCTGGTGGTTGAGAATCACCGGCCTGATACCCGGTATGGAATATGCCTACCAATACCTGGTGGATGGCACTTTAAAAATTGCGGACCCTTATTCTGAAAAAATACTCGATCCCGTAAACGACCCCTTCATTTCAGCGGAAACCTATCCCGGGCTTAAAGCCTATCCCACTGGTAAAACTACCGGGATTGCAGGCGTGGTACAGACTAATAAACCTGCCTATGCCTGGCAGAACGCTTTTGACCGGCCTGAAAAAACAGATCTGATCATATATGAATTGTTGCTCCGTGATTTCCTGGCAAAACACGACTGGAATACCCTGACCGATACCCTGAATTATCTGAGCTGTCTGGGCATCAATGCGGTCGAACTCATGCCCATTCAGGAATTTGACGGCAATCAGAGCTGGGGTTACAACCCTTCGTTTTTCTTTGCCCCGGACAAATACTATGGTCCTGAAGATGACCTGCGGCGATTTATAGATTCCTGCCATGGCCGGGGCATTGCGGTGATCCTGGATCTCGTGCTCAACCATGCCACCGGCACCTGCCCCCTGGCTGCCTTGTATTGGGATGGGATCAACAACCAGCCTGCGCCGGAAAATCCCTGGTTCAATGTGACAGCCACCCATCCATTTAATGTATTCAATGATTTTAACCATCAAAGCCCCGATACCCGGTATTTCAGCCTTCGGGTGATGGAACATTGGTTGAAAAAGTATAAAATCGATGGGTACCGGTTTGATCTTTCGAAAGGGTTTACCCAGGTCAAAAATCCCAATGATGTGGCCCGCTGGAGTGACTATGACCCCAGCCGGGTGGCCATCTGGCGCCTTTACCACGACAGTATTCAGAAGTTTTCTCCCGGCGCTTATACCATCCTGGAACATTTTGCGGATAATGGCGAAGAAATATCACTTGCTGCGTATGGCATGCTGCTTTGGGGGAATTCAAATTACGCTTACGGTTCAGCCACCCGGGGAATCAATGAAGGATCTACTTTCGATTGGTCGGTTTACCAGACCAGGGGATGGACCCAGCCCCACCTGGTGTCCTATATGGAAAGCCACGACGAAGAACGCCTCATGTACCTCAACCTGCAATCCGGCCTGAGCAGCGGCAACTATAATATCCGGAATCTGAATACGGCGGTGGAACGCAATAAAATGGCAGCCTCATTTTTCCTGCTCACGCCCGGCCCCAAATTGATCTGGCAGTTTGGCGAACTGGCTTATGATTATAGTATCAATACCTGCCAGAATGGAATGATCAACAACAATTGCCGGCTGGACAATAAACCTCCCGGCTGGCCCTATCTTCAAAATGGCAAAAGAAAAGAGCTGTATGACTGGTACAAAAAATTGATCGAAATACGGAATTTGCCCATGTTCAATGGAAAATTCAGCCAGGCCAGCCTGAATTACCGGCTCAATTCACCTATGAAATACATGAGCCTTCAAACCGACTCCATCAGCCTGGTGGTGGCCGGCAATTTTGATATTATTCCGGCTACCGCAAGTGTACGTTTTCCCCGGGCCGGAACCTGGTATGATCTGAAAGACAGCAGCTCCTTTTCAGTTGCCGCGCAGTTTACCGACCTCACGCTCCTGCCCGGGGAATACCATATTTATACTGACCGGAAACTGGATGTCACCACACCGGTAAAAGACCTATCCTATGAGATTCGTTCCGCTCGTATTTTCCCGAATCCATCCCTGGGTGCTGCGCGGCTGGAAATCGCCACGGAGAGGGAAGACCAGGTAGAAATTGAAATAATCGGAGTAGATGGGAAAAAACTACCTTGGAAAAATAAGGTGAATGTATTTCCAGGCAACCATACGATTGACCTGCCCGATCCGGTCTCCCCTGGAATTTATCTGATCCGGGTGGTTGGCACTTACGGAATAATGCTGGTGAAGTGGGTCGTTAATTGATTGGTGACTCCTTCGATTTTCCCGTTTCTTTGCCTTCCCAAATGAATACTGCTTTTAAAGTCGTTGCCTTTTTTTTATTGAATTTTTGCTGGCTGGCCACCAGTGCCCAAACCGTGACGGGAACCTGGCGAACGGTGGATGACCGGGATAAGCAGTCCAAGTCTTATGTTCATATTTATGAAGAAGACGGTCAGCTCTTCGGCAGAATTACAAAGTTGTTGAAAGATAAACCGGATGCCATATGCAAGGATTGCAAGGGTTCACGGAAAAATCAGTCCCTGCTTGGCATGGTTGTTATTGAAGGGCTTCGGAGGATCAGGGATGAGTTTGGCGATGGGCGCATCTTTGACCCGGTGACCGGCAATGACTATAAATGCACCCTCTGGATTGAACCCGGCAAGCCGGACGAACTGAGAGTCCGGGGCACCCACTGGTCGGGAATTTACCGCACCCAGACCTGGTATAAAGTGACTGAATAATGTATACCAGTCTGACAAACAAATATTTGTCTAATTAACATTTGAAAGATATCCCGCTTTACAATAATTCGCCCGAGGCTCCAGTTTTAATAGATGTGAAAAGCATTTTATTACAAAACAAAGTCTATGGCAAAAAACACTACACTAAAGAATCAACTGGTTTCAACTTTTAATGGTTTTGGGGCTTCGCCGGAACAGTTTAATGAAACTGCCGAAGAAGATCAACAGGTCTGGGAATTTATGAATAAAATCAAAAACATCCGGATCCGCCCTTCTTTATATGGCGTCCACAAAATCCTGGAATATGCCCATATGCAGACTTCCACCCCCCGCAGCTGAAGCAAAGAACGATTCCTTTATTCTGAAAAACCTTTGAGTCCAAAAGATCAAAGGTTTTTTTATTTGATCAAATTCGGTTTACAGGCACTGAAGAATTAGGTGCGATTAGCTACCTTTGATCCCTTGTTAAAGGGTGGTTTATCCGGTTTGGTCTTCAGTTAAATCCAGCTGTTCCTCATGAAATTCTTGTTGAAAAATCTCCTGATTATTGCCCTCATTGCCTCCTCCTGCGTTCCGGTTAAAAAGGAAAGCAAAGCGGGAGATGCCATCGATATCAGCCCGGTTGAGGTTGATCTCCGGGATTCGGTGTTTGCTTCCGTCCTGAAGGCGCAAAACGATCAGGACCTGGGCGCCCTTACCAGCTATTTCAGTTCATCCATTCCGTCCATCCGTTACACTGCCGCCCTTGCCCTGGGCTCCGTCCGGGATAGCAGCATGGCGGATACTCTGGCCTATCTCCTGCAGGATGTCAATGTCCATGTTGCTTCTGCAGCGGCATACAGCCTGGGCCTTATGGGAGCTGCCCGCAGCCAGGCTGCCCTGCTCAATGCCTTCCGGCAATACGATACTTCCGGCATCAACTCACCCATCAATAGTGCCATTCTGGAAGCCGTTGGAAGGGTGGGCACCCCGGATTTTTTACAGGCTATGGCTACGGTTGAGACCTATGAACCCACAGATACCCTGCTCCTGCTCGGCCAGATACGCGGCATTTACCGTTATATGCTAAGGGGCATGACTGATCCGGCCGGGACCGCCACTGCATTAAAATACCTGGCCGATAAATCCTATCCCGAAGAAGTCCGGTTGCTGGCGGCGCATTACCTGTCCAGGGCCAAGGATCTGGACCTTAGCGGGGAGGCAGATCAATTGCTGGCTTTCCTGCAGGGGGAATCGGTCCCTGAAATCCGGCTTCCCCTGGTGCTTGCCCTTGGTAAAACCAAATCCGAAGGGGCCTGGAACGCCCTGGTCGAAATCATCCGCACGGATAAGGATACCCGTATGGTATGCAATGCGCTCAGGGCGATGAACCACTATGATTATGCACAGACCAAAAGCATTATGCTGTCCGCTCTTAGAAACAAGGACATCAGCATCGCCCGGACAGCCCTGGAATACCTGGACAATTTCGGACGCGTTGCCGACGCCGGCGACTACCGGAACATTGCCAGGGAAAACCTGCCCTGGCAGGTGAAAATTCCCCTGCTTGGGATTGCCAATGAAAATTATTCCTATGCCTATGGCATCACCAAAGGAAATATTAATGCGGAACTCAAATCGATCCTGAGCCGCGCCGCGGGCCTGGACGAAAAAATGGCTTGCCTCCGAGCCCTGGCAACCGATCCCAAAAATTACCCCTTCATCCTCGAAACCGGAAGGCAATCGGCCCTTCCGGCCATTCATTCCGCCGTGATGGAATCGGGATTGGAGATCCTGAAAAGCAAGTATTTCACCAGCGCCTTTGGCAACGGGGATGGAGTTAAAAAGGAAATACTGGCCTATATCACCGATCACCTATCCAGGGGCGATGAAGCGGCCCTCGAAATCATGGAAAGCCTGGCCCGCGACGGTTCTGGCGGTTTAAAAACCCTGGTGGACATACCCGCCCTTGAACAAATCAAATCCAACCTGGCCTCCAATCCCTATGCCCAGTATATGCTGGGCAAAACCCTCAATAACCTTAAAGGGACTTCAAGTCCGCTTTCCAAAATGGAGAATTACAAAAAACGGTCTCTGGCTGATTTTATGTCCTCCGCAGGCCCCGCTTTCGCGGATATCCACACGGACAAGGGTATCATACGCCTGCGATTGCTGAATACCCTGGCTCCGGCCACCGTCATCAATTTCGTCAACCTCGCCCGCAATGAATTTTATAATGGAAAGAGCTTCCACCGGATTGTTCCCAATTTTGTAATACAGGGCGGATGTCCTCGAGGAGACGGCTTTGGTTCGATGGAATACAGCATCCGGACGGAAACGCCCCCCGTGTATTACAACAAAGCCGGCCTGGTTGGCATGGCTTCCAGCGGACCGCATACAGAGAGTTGTCAGTTCTTCATAACCCACAGTCCTACGCCCCACCTCGACGGCAATTATACTATTTTCGCCGAGGTCGTTGCCGGAATGGATGTGGTCAACCAGGTTCAGCCGGGAGATAAAATACAAAGCATCAATATTACCGAATGAAAGAACTCGCGCTGGCAGAAATCCATAAAACCCTGGGGGCCAGAATGGCTGAATTTGCAGGCTTTAATATGCCTATTTATTATCCCCAGGGGATCACGGAAGAACATATACAGGTCAGGAATAAGGCCGGGGTCTTTGACGTATCCCATATGGGAGAATTTATTGTGAAAGGAAAAGAAGCCCTGCGCCTCATCCAATCCCTGACCACCAACGATGCTTCAAAGCTGGAGATCGGACAGGCACAATACAGCTGCCTGCCCAACCTGGAGGGCGGGATCGTGGACGACCTGCTGGTTTACCGCCTGGACGAAGACCAGTGCGCAGAAGGAGAACAAGCCTTTATGCTGGTGGTCAATGCCGGCAACATCGACAAGGACTGGGCCTGGATCAACGCATCCAATACTTATGATACCCGGCTGATCAATATCTCCGACCAAACCGCCCTGCTCGCCGTACAAGGCCCCCTGGCGGCCCAGGCTTTGCAGCCGCTGACTCCGGTGCGCCTCTCCGAACTGGCCTATTATACCTTTACCAAAGGGCAGGTTGCGGGGGTGGACAATGTACTAATCTCGGCAACCGGATATACCGGGGCAGGCGGTTTTGAATTGTATTTTGATGAAAAGCATGCTATCCCCCTTTGGCAGGCCATATTCGAGTCCGGCAAATCCGTGAATATCCAGCCGGTGGGCTTGGGGGCCCGGGATACCCTCCGCCTGGAAAAGGGATATTGCCTTTATGGACATGATATCGACGATACCACCTCGCCCCTCGAGGCTGGCTTAGGCTGGATCACCAAATTGTCCAAGGGCCCTTTTTCCTCTTCTGAAATTTTTGAACGTCAGAAAAAGGAAGGGGTGAAGAGAAAATTGGTTGGATTCAAAGTCAACGACCGTCGTGTGCCCAGGCAGCATTATCCCATCCATTCCCCCGAAGGACAGGCAATCGGGGAGGTGACCTCCGGAACCATTTCTCCCAGCCTGGGTTATCCGATCGGGATGGGTTATGTTGGTACGGCTTATTCCACACCAGGTTCCCGGATCCGGATCAAAGCGGGGGAAAAGATGCTGGATGCGGAGGTGGTGAAATTGCCTTTTCTTTAGCTTGTTCAGGACGGTTCCCGGAACCATAATAATTTAAACATAATTTGTCCCGCCCCCCGGGCAACAAGCGGATAACAGCGATGGCTGGAATTTTCTATCTTACTCTGCCAAGCATATCCACCAAACGACACCGATCCCTCCAAGTGTCCGCAAAAATACCGCTTCCCTTATGCAGATTTTTCCTTTCCATGCCCACATTCCCGATCTGAAAAAAGTTCGGTTTGATGAATCATTCTACCAGGGCATCCGGGAGAATTTTTATAAGACTTTCAGGAAGGGAGCATTCAAGCCGGTCGAGGGGGAGGCGTATTTTGTTTTGGAAATCAAGGATAGGCAAATGACCTCTACCGGACTGATCGCCATGACGGATATCCGGGACTACCTGAACCAAAAAATCCGCAAGCACGAACGCACCCTGGAAGAAAAACAAAAACTGCACCACCAGTTGTTTATCGAAAGGAAGGCCATGATCAAACCGGTCGCCCTGATGATTCCGGCAAATGACAGATTGAACACCCTGTATCTGGATATTAAAACGGATACCAAGCCCCTTTTGAAAATCAGGTTCCCGGACAAATCCGTGACCCATACCCTCTGGAAAGTAGACGATCCTGTAAGGACCGCGCTCCTCCATCGTCAATACCAAAAGGGCGTGCGAACTGCCGTGATCGCGGATGGCCATCACCGGTTTGCGACCTCGGCATTATTGTACGAAAGGACGAAGGGGCATTCCCATCAAAAGATTCTGACGGTATATTTTACGCCCGATCAGTTGAAAATATCCGGCTTTTTCCGGGTCGTGGATCCCTTAAAGGGCAGCAGCGCCCAAAAGATAGCCCTGCGCCTGAAAACAGCGACGGAGCAATGGGAACCCGTGACGAAATTGCAAAATAAAAAGGAGCTGATCTATATGGCCCATGACCATCAACTTTACCAGTTCCGGATACCGGCAAAGGCCGAACGGATTTCCCTGCCTTCGCTTTTTTCGGAAAAAATTCTGCATGGGGTTTTCGATATCCGGGATGAAGCCAGAAGCCCGAGAATCAGCTACTTTGAAAAAACCTACGATGAGGGCGTTTTAAAATCCCTGATGGAACAATACGCTCAAAAATATATTTTCATCCTGCCTTCTCTTACCCCCGGGGAAATCCTGCGCAATAAAAAAATCCTTCCCCCGAAAAGTACTTATTTTATGCCCAGGATTATCAATGGCCTGGTCGTGGCGCTTGGCCAGGGGCTTTGACTCCTTTTTGCAGGAAGTGGAGGTCTCCTGATTTTTAAACCATGGAAAAACAAATAAGACTCCGGAAAGCCTCCCTGGCGGATTTGGCATTACTCCGGCATTGGGACGAACAAAAACATGTGCTGGAATCCGACCCCAACGACGACTGGAACTGGGAATATGAATTGCAGCGTGAACCATCCTGGAGAGAACAGCTGATCGCTGAAAGGCGGGGCCGACCGATAGGTTTTATCCAGATCATTGATCCGGCCAGGGAGGAAAGTCATTATTGGGGAGATATCCCTGATGGCCTGCGGGCCATCGACATCTGGATTGGAGAACTTAATGATCTCGGAAAAGGATACGGAACGGAGATCATGCGACTCGCGATTAACCAGTGTTTTGAGGATCCCCAGGTCAGCGCCATCCTGCTGGACCCTCTGGAATCCAACACCCGGGCCCATCGTTTTTATGAAAGGTTGGGGTTCAGGTTGTTGAAAAAACAGCGCTTCGGCGGGGATGACTGTTTTGTATACAAGTTGATGAGGGAAGACTGGCAGGCCGGTTAAATTAAAAAAGTATCAAAACAGCGGCAGATGTATAAAAGCATAAAAAACAATCTCCGGAAAATTACGCTCGACCGGAATTTATACCGGATTCATAAAGAAATGTCCGGGCCGGGTACATTTGGAATGGACGGTACACCTGAACTTTTTGAAGGGAAATTCGGACTGTATTCTACGCAAGGGACAATAAAGAATATTGGCCCAATAAAAACGGAGTATTTCCGCATATCGCTGGCGCGGAAAGGCACAGCCATATTTAACATCGGCCTCGAAAAGTATGAACCGCGAAGGAATTTTATTCTTTTTGGAATCCCGGGACAGGTATTTTCTTTTCAGGATATCAGCAGTGATTTCCTGGCCTATTACATGCTTTTTTCAGAGGGGTTCCTGGCCGGCCCGGATTTGAAAATAAACAATGAAGTGCTTCCATTCCTTAACCATACAGGCATCCAGTGTTTTGAACTGGAGGAGCAAACGGCCGGGGAAATTGAATTGCTGATTTTTAAAATCAATGAAGAGATCATAAAAAAAGAACCTGCTGCTGGGGCCATGGTCCGGCATTTGATCAGGATTATTCTGATTTATGCTTACAGGGGATATCATCCGGCCCCCGGGCCATCGGAATTAATAAACAACCCATCCCGGCAATTGTTTAACCGGTATATCAAACTGGTGAATGCAAATTTTTTATCCGTCCGGCGAGTATCCGATTATGCCGCCATGCTTCACGTCTCCGCAGACCACCTGAACAGGGCCATTAAATACAGTTCAGGTAAAACCGCTCATGAACTCGTAAACGAAATGATCAACATGGAAGCAAAAGCCATGCTCCTGCATACCGGTATGAGCATTTCCGAAATTGCCTATACCCTTAAATTCACAGACCCTTCGCATTTTAACCGGTTTTTCAGGACTAAAAACGGTTATTCTCCCCTGCAATTCAGAAAAAAATCGTAACCGTACCATAAGTTGCAGGATCTGTACCAACCCGTGTGCCGGCCGGGCAGGAATATTTGTGGTCTAAAACTCCTTTTTATGAACTCAAAACAAAATAAAGAGACCGTTTACAGGGTGAACAAAGAATTTATTCAGGATGGAAACATGGACACGTTTTTTGAAATTTTTTCAGAAGACTTTATCAACCATACGGCACCGCCAGGATCAAATTCAAACCGCGAAGGCGTGATTTATTTTTTCAACCACCTCCTCCGGCCTGCTTTTCCTGACCTGAGGGTGGAAGTTCATGAAATGATTGCGGAGGGAGACAAAGTGGCTACCCGTAAGTCTTTTCATGCCACCCACCGGGGCGAATTTCTGGGACTGGCCCCGACAGGAAAAGCGGTGACCATGGAGGTCTTGGACATCATTCAACTGGAGGACGGAAAGTACAAGGGACATTGGGGTATTTTGGATTTGCAGGGTGTGTTGAATCAATTGCAGTCCTGATCCAAGATCGTAACCATTTAAAAATCCATCCGGTAAATTACCCTCGGAAGGGTATTGCAGGGTTAATATCAAAGAATGAGATTTAAGGTCAGATTCTATTCGCTCCTCATAGAAAATATGCAAGGTCAGACTTTGCTTCAGATCCCCATCCGGGAAGCAAAATCAAGGCTCAGCATGGACAGGCTGGACTCAGGCCTTTATATGGTACAGGTGATGAATGAAAAGCATCAGCTGGTACACAGGTCCAAACTGGTAGTCCTTTGATTAAGCCGGTAATTTCAAATCTTGCAACGAATTTGTCAGGACGAGCTAAGCTTCGGATATATCATATCTATTGAAAGAATACTAATCGCTTTTTAGAAAGCAGGAGGCTGGAGCCAAGCTCCTCTATAACGAAGACGATTTGAGTTTTCATGTCCAATTTTGTAATTTGGAAACCTATAAAGATTGGATCCACGGATTGAGAGAGTATGAATTCAAGACCTGTTACCATCGACGAATATGTAGCTGAATTTCCAAAAGAAATTCAGTTGATCCTGCAGAAAATAAGGACAACCATCAGGGAATCCGCCCCCCAGGCGAAAGAGACCATCAATTACCAGATCCCTACCTTTACCCTCAATGGGAACCTCGTACATTTCGCCGCCTTCAAAAACCATATCGGTTTTTATCCCAGCCCTTCCGGCATGAGCGCTTTTGCCACGGAATTATCCGACTACAAAAGTGCAAAAGGATCCGTGCAATTCCCTCTTGACCAACCCATACCCTATGATCTCATCGCCCGCATCGTCCGGTTCCGGGTGAAGGAAAACGAACAAAAGGCCAGGAAGAAAAAATAAAAGCTCATGCAAAATATCGGAGCCGAAACGGTTGATGAATACCTTGCCGCCTTCCCTGCGGAGATCCGGTTCAATCTTGAACAAATCAGAAAAATAGTCCTGGAGGCTGTGCCTGAAGTCCGGGAAAGCATATCCTTTCATATTCCTTTCTACCGGTATCACGGTAAGTTGGTCCAGTTTGCTGCTTATGACCGGCATATTGGATTTTATCCGGGGGCAACGGCAATCAGGGCCTTTATTACTGAACTCGCTGGTTATAAAAATTCCAAAGGAGCCATACATCTACCTTTGGTCGGGCCCTTGCCCCGGAAACTGCTCGGGGAAATAATCCGATTTCGGGTGAAAGAAAACCAGGAAAAACGGGATTTGAATTCTCTGGTTCAAGCCTCAAGAAGCAATAAAAAAATTTGCCCCAGTGGCCATGAATTTTATAAGAACAGTGACTGCCCCGTCTGCCCGGAATGTGAGCAATTGCGCAAACCCCTGGATGGTTTTCTTTCGAAAATTGGCGCTCCAGCCCGGCGTGCCCTGGAAGCAAAAGGCATTCTGACACTTGCACAACTTTCAAATTATACAGAACAGGAAATCGCGGTTCTTCATGGTATTGGCAGGAAAGCCATGAATCAGTTCCGTTTGGCCCTGGAAGAAAAGGGCTTAACCTTTAATTCAGGGCAAAAATTTGTAATCAATACCAGCCCGAAAAGGCCGGTTAAGCAGATTGGACTGTCTGGTTGAGGATGGAATTGACCCTTATCTCGCATTTCATTCTGAAAAAAATGATGCAACCGGATGCAAAGGTAAGGGTACCTATAAATAATATGGACACATTGATATTGATCAAATCCGCAAGGATCCCCGTGAGCACGGCACCAATCGCGTACCCTAAGTCCCGCCATAAACGAAAAATGCCGATGCTTTTTGCCCTGTCCTGCGGGTTGGTGTTTTCTGCAACAGTAGCGAGGAAGGTGGGATAAACCATGGCTGTGCCCCAGCCTAAAAGGGCAGACAAAAATATAAAGTGGGCCAGGGACTGAGCCCAGGACAGGAGCAGCAGGGCCAGGGCCTGAAGGAACATTCCCAGGTACAGCATATTTTTCTTGCAATACCGGTCCGCCATGCCGCCGGTGATCAATTGGCCCAATCCCCATACCGCCGGATAAACCGCAGTCACCATGCCAATTTCTCCAATGGCAAATCCTTTGCCTGCCAGCAGGATTGGAAGCAGGCCCCAGGCCATCCCGTCATTCAGGTTGTTGACCAGCCCGGCCTGAGTCACGGAGCCCAGGTTTTTATCTCTCCAGGTGGTATCCCAAAATACATTTCGCAGATCAGGAAGGGCATTGGTCATTTTTTCCTTAGCTACATGATGCTTGGTGTCCTTGACCAGGAATATGCTGGCCAACAGCCCGAGAACGACCAATACCATGCCGGTATAAAATGGATAGGGCCTGAGACCAAATTCGCCTGCAATCCAGCCGGTAAGAAAGGCAACCAGGGCCAGGGAGAGATATCCCGCAAACTCGTTCAGGCCCATGGCAAAACCTCTTTGTTTTTCACCGACCAGGTCGATCTTCATCACGATGGTACTGCTCCAGGCCAATCCCTGGTTGAGACCTAATAAAACATTGGCGGCAATGATCCAGCTCCAGTTTGGGGCAAACATGAGCATAAAAGGAATAGGGATGCCGGCGACCCAGCCTGCGATGAGCAGGTTTTTTCTGCCAAATTTATTTGCAAGGACGCCGGTATAATAATTGGTGATGGCCTTTACAATACCGAATACGACGATAAACGAAAGAATCGCTGTCTTTGCGGCAATTTCAAATTCCTGTTCGGCAATCTTAGGCAGTATCGATCGCTCGAGGCCCACCATGCCGCCAACGAAACCATTGACGATCACCAGCAGGGTAAATTGCCTCCAGTTCTCTTTTAAGCCCAGCTTGATATGTTCCATT
>CAYOPD010000031.1:0-39929 GCA_964405735.1 uncultured Saprospiraceae bacterium
AGCTATCAGCTATCAGCTATCAGGATAAACGGCTGACTACAGACTACTGACTACTTCCTTATAGCCACCACAGGATCCATTTTAGCTGCATTCATTGCAGGGATAAACCCGGCCAGGATGCCAATAAATATGGATAGGCTGACCCCTATCAGGATATTCTTCAGGGAAAGGAACATGACATATCCGAAGACGGAGGAAAGGATCTTGAGGATGAGGTAGACGAGGCCCAGGCCTAAAATACCACCCAGAACACATAAAACAATCGCCTCGATCAGAAATTCCAGCAGAATAAAATATTGACGGGCGCCGAGAGCTTTCTTGATGCCAATAATGCTGGTACGTTCCTTCACACTTACAAACATGATGTTGGCGACGCTGAACATCCCAACCAGGATGGCGAAAAAGCCGATGACAATGCCCACCAGGTTGAGCACACCGAAAAACTTATCCAGGATATTGGTGAGGATGGACATTTCATTGATGGAAAAGCTGGGTTCTTCATAAGGTTTCTGACGCCTTTCGGCTTTCAATACCGAGATGACTTCTGCTTTGAGGTCTTCCAGGTCGGAGCCTTCTGCCGCTTTGACCATAAGATTGGTGCCCCAAAGGCGGTTATTCTTAACATTCACAAGTTTTTTGGCAGTGTTATAACCCACGATGACCGCCCGGTCAAAATTTGCAGGGTTGATCAGGTCTTTGCCCGATTTTTTAATCACTCCGACCACTTCCATTTTCCGTTCTTTCAATTTAATGGACTTACCTACGGGGTCGAGGGTGTTAAACAGGTTTTCTGCGATTTCGGCTCCGATAATCACTTTGTCCGACCCGTTTTCATACTCAAACGGAGTCAGGAACCTGCCGCTCTGATATTCCAGCTTATACAGGTCGTTGTAGTCGTAACTCACCGCAAGCACCAGGGCCCCGTTGACACTGTTGTTCTGATATTTAAGATTACTGCCTCCCACAAATACCTGGAGTGCAGCCATGGAGGCATTCCGCACCTTGGTTTTCACCGCCTCCAGTTCCTGGTAGGTGGCGTTTGGCCTCCGCATGTATTTGAAATAGTTTTGGCCGGGATCTTCATTCCAGGGCATTTTGGTGATATACAGGACATCGTTGCCCAGTTTTTCGAAACTCCCCTTTATATTGTCTTCGAGTGAATCCACCGCTGATAATACGGCAATGATGCAAAAGATGCCGATCGTAATGCCCAGAAGGGATAGGAAAGTCCGCAGCTTATTGGCCACCAACTGCGAAAAGGACTGCGCCATTCCTTCATAAAAAAGACGAAAAAACATGGGCATTGAAATTGATTTTTGCTCGAACTAAATTAAGCCGCTTTTCAGTATTCCGGACAGTCTTTCGATGAACAGCCTTATTTAGCCCCCGAACCTGGCTTTTTGACACCCGCATCCGGAACCTTCTAAAATAAAATCATTCAATCACCGGTTATTTACAATTTGTTTGAAAAATAACCGGGTTTCCCGGCTGGATTATTTGTAAATTTGCACCTCTTTTTCCGTAAAAAAAGAACTTATGCGCACCAAACTTTCCCAATTCAACTTCGTTTTACCAAAAGATGCCATTGCCCAGTACCCTTCCAAAGAAAGAGATGGCAGCAAACTGATGGTCGTTCACCGGGATACCGGCAAAATCGAACACAAGAATTTTAAGGATATTCTCAACATTTTTGATGATGGGGATACTTTCATTTTTAACAATACCAAGGTCTTTCCGGCCAGAATGTATGGCAAGAAGGAAAAAACCGGCGCCAAGATTGAAGTCTTCCTGCTCAGGGAATTGAATAAAGAGGCCCGGCTCTGGGACGTCCTGGTCGACCCGGCCCGTAAAATCCGGGTGGGGAACAAACTTTATTTCAACGATAAGAAAGGAAATGAGATCCTGGTGGCAGAAGTGGTGGACAATACCACCAGCCGCGGCCGGACCATCCGTTTTTTCCACGATGGCAGCGATGACGATTTCCAGGCCCAACTGAAAATCCTCGGCCATACCCCACTCCCTAAATACATAAAAAGGCCTGCGGAAACCCTGGATGAAGAAAGATATCAAACCGTTTTCGCCAAAGAAATCGGGGCCGTTGCGGCTCCCACTGCCGGTCTTCATTTCACCAAAGAACTAATGAAACGCCTGGAAATCAAAGGCGCCCATTTTGCCGAAGTCACCCTTCATGTCGGGCTCGGTACTTTCAGGAGCATCGACGTGGAAGATTTGTCCAAGCACAAAATGGAGGCCGAATACTTCAGGGTGCCCCCGGCAGCGGTGGAAGCCGTGAATAAAGCCATGGCCAACAACAAAAAAATCTGTGCCGTAGGGACCACGGTAATGCGGGCCATAGAAACGGCTGTATCAGCTCATGGCCTGATGAAACCCCAGGAAGGCTGGACCAATAAATTCATCTACCCTCCTTATGATTTCAGCATTGCAAATGCTATGCTTACCAATTTTCACCTTCCAAAGTCCAGCCTGCTCATCATGGCCGCGGCTTTCGGAGGCACAGAACTGATCATGGAAGCCTATCAGCAGGCCCTGAAGAAAAAATACCGCTTTTTCAGTTATGGAGACGCCATGCTCATTCTCTGATCCGGTTATTTATTACTGCCAATAGGTCTGAGGCCGGCACCCTCTTGCGCCCCAATCAGTAAAAGGATTTGTCACCCCATTTTGTCCACCAATTAAATGGATCCATGCTTTCCGGAATGGGTAAACAGAGGGTCTCAATTCCCCTGGACTGGTTTTCCAAGCCGAGCTGGTCATAGATGTAAGAATCGTCAAAGCCGGCCCGGGCAGCATCCAGCCGCGTAGCCGAATAAATGATTTTTTTGGGCCTCGACCAATAAATTGCCCCCAGGCACATCGGGCAGGGTTCGCAGGAGGCATAGATGGTACAGCCGTGCAACTGGTAATTCCCCAGTACCTGGCAGGCCCTCCGGATAGCCACCACCTCTGCATGGGCAGTGGGGTCCATCGTAAGCAACACCTGGTTGTTCCCGGTGGCAATGATCAACCCGTCCTTTACAATGACCGCCCCGAAAGGACCGCCTTCCCCCCGGAGGACACCGCCCATGGCCTCTTTAACGGCCTGTGCAACAAAAAATAAGTCCTGGTTTTCACCTCCGATGCCCATATTGCCAATTTATAGAATTTAATTGCATAATAAAATATTTCTTTGATACATTTGAGCGTTTTTTCAGGAACTCTTACGTTCCCATCTGAGTTAATTTGAAAAACTAATAGCATATGTATTGGACGCTTGAACTTGCTCACCACCTGGAAGATGCTCCCTGGCCGGCAACCCGTGATGAATTGATTGACTACGCCATTCGTTCGGGAGCTCCTCTGGAAGTCATAGAAAACCTGCAACAAATGGAAGATGAAGGAGAGATCTACGATAACATCGAAGATATATGGCCCGACTATCCTCGTAAAGATGATTTCCTTTTCAATGAGGATGAATATTAATCCTCCTCCAGCACTACCGAATAAAAATACAAGAGGCTATATCGTCGACCCGGTATAGCCTCTTCAAATTAAAACGGGATGGCGGATCCAAAAAAAATAAACATTGCCATTGACGGTTATTCCGCCTGCGGCAAAAGCACCCTCGCCCAGGCCCTGGCCCGTCATCTTAAATACAAATACATCGACAGCGGAGCCATGTACCGGGCCGTCACCCTTTATGCCATCCGGAACAAGATCACCGAGGGCCTGCCGGAACCCCTCCTCGCCCACCTGGATCAAATCCAGATTGATTGTATTTGGTCGGAATCCGGTAATAAAATTTACCTGAACCGGGAGGACGTTACGGCCCAGATCCGGATGCCTGAAATCCAGGCCCTGGTCAGCCCGGTCAGTACAATCCCGCAGGTCCGCAGATATCTTTCCGGCCAGCAAAAACGTATGGCCGCCGGGAAAGGCGTGGTCATGGATGGACGCGATATCGGCACGGTCGTATTGCCGGATGCAGAACTTAAAATATTCATGATCGCTGACCTGGAGATCAGGACAGAACGAAGACTGAAAGAACTTCTCCTGAAAGGGATGGTGCTGGAAAAGGAAGAGATCAAACAAAACCTGATCGAAAGAGACCGTATCGATTCCACCCGATCCGATTCACCCTTAAAAATGGCGCCGGGAGCCCGGATCCTGGACAATACTTTTCTCGATGAAAAACAACAATTTGAACTCGCGCTGTCCTGGGTGAAGGAGACCCTGTCCGGAATGCCTAATTTTGAAAAATAATCAAAGCCATCCGATCATGAAATATTCATACCCAAGCGCTTTCTCCTTCCTCCTTATTCTCCTTTTCCTAAACCAGTCCGGCCTGGAAGCCCAGATTTACAGGCGGCAGCCACAAAAAGAACAATCGACGGAAATGAAATCGTTTGCCGACCATCTTTGGTACGGGGGTGGATTTACCATAAATTTTTCAAGTGGCCTGGCAGGCCTGGACGGAAATACTTTTGGCATAGGCCTATCCCCCATGCTCGGATACAAACTCAACTCATTTTTATCCCTCGGTCCCCGTTTTGAGTTTTTGTATACCACCGGCCGGTTCAGAAACCTGGGAGGCCCCGTTTATAAATACAATGGGGTCGATTACGGTGCGGGTGTATTCGGACGGGCAAAATTCTTTAATGTCCTCTTTGCACATGCGGAGTTGAGTTATATCAACAGGGTCTTTCCGATTGGATTTAATGGCAACCGGCTGGAAACAGAACGGGTTGGGGATAACCAGTATCTGATTGGACTGGGTTATACCGGCGGAGGCCTCCTCAAATCCGAGATTTACCTCCTTTATGATTTATCTGCTGACAGCCAAAGCACCACCCTTCCGCTGGTTTACCGCTTTGGTATCACCTACAATTTTTAAGGTCCGGATCAATCGCTTTTTCCTTCAAATTTAATGCGGCAAGACAGCATAAAATGCCGTCCCGCCTGAGGATAAAGCCCTTTCAGGTAATAACGGTGGTTCCCTTCCGCTCCGGCATAAGGATCATCCGGGACCGGATTGTATGATGGTGACCTGAACCGGTAAATCCATCCGTTGGACTCATAGCGGCTGTTAAAAATATTGTTGAACTGGAGATGAAAATCCATGGCCGGAAGTTTGTTTCCCGTGAGCCGGTACCTTAAGGCCAGTTGCGCCTGACGATAGCCCTTCAGGAGTGCGGCCTCATCGCCGGTGCCATCCAGGTATTGGCGGCTGATGGCCTGGGCCAAACCATCCAGGTATAGTAAATGACTCGTCCGCCCATTCTTTTTGTTATAAATCAAGAACTCACCAAATAGATTACCGATCACGGAAGGCGAATAAGCGATGGGCTGGCTTCCATAGTTTCGCTTTTCCTGCAAGCCGGAATCCCAGTCATCGAAATAGGCCTCGAAGTCCAGGGTTCGGTTCCGGGACAAGGTCAGGTTGGCCTGGAGACTAAATTTTCCAGGATGCCATCCGACCGAGGTTTCCGAACCCAGTCGGTAAGATTTCTCCACATTGCTTCGGATATAAGCGCCTACATCGTTGAGCCTGCCGGTCGGGATCAACTGATCCTTGTACACCATATAATAAATATTTTGTTCAAACTGGAAGTTTCCCCGGTTCCACCGGAAACCGGCTTCGTGGTCCCATAACCTTTCCGCCCTGGGAAGCGTCTGGTCCGCATTCACAAAATCATCCCGGTTGGGTTCTCGCCGGGCTATGCCGGTAAAGCCAAAGATCTGGCTATGGGGCCCAACTGCCATCGTAAAGCCCAGCTTGGGATTGATAAAATGGTGGGTGATATTTTTATTGTCCCCCGGAGGCCCGTAAGCCGGTTCATAGGTATAATCGATTCGCCGGTACTGAATGTCGGCAAGCAGGGACCAATATTTAAGGTCCCAGGTTATTTTTCCGAAAGTCATAGCCGACCATTTTGTAGCCTCATTGTCGTAATAAACCGGCTTGTCCGTAAATTGATTTTCTCCAGCCTGGATGACCTGGCCAAAATGGCGTCCGCTATAGGTATTCCATGAAAAGCCAAAACTGATTTCATGGTCAAGAGCCTGGAACCTGCCTGTGTGAATTGAGCCAAGGAAATGATTGTCGAGGTTGCGCCTTCGGATGATATCGGTTTCAGCATCACCATCCAGCAAATATTCCGAGGGAGGCTGGTCAGCCTTGTATTCTTCATAAAATCCTTCTCCCGGGGTAAAATGAAAAGTATTTTGAAAAGCCCATCTTTTCCCCGGGGATTCATTATGAATGAGCTGAAAATGCGTTTGCCGGTAACGGTCGATCTGGTCTGCATAGGGCAGTCCGGGCCTCTCGGTACCTGCGGCATTATAGGTCCTTTTTTCAGCATCCTGGGCATACTGCACCGGTAGCCCATACCAGGCCTGGTAAGTCCTTTCGAGGCCATCAAACACAAAAAAACGGACAGATCGTTTTGCACCAATATAAGACGCGGTGAGGGATCCTGACCACAATGAGGATGAGGCACGGTCCACGTATCCTTCGGATTTGATCCGGGAAAGCCGGCCTGAAAAATTAAATACCTTTCCCACAGTCCCTGAATTAAGCTGCAAGCTGTTTTTGAGGGTTGAAAAAGAACCAATGGCTGACTCCAACTGGACGTAAGGCCGAGCGGAAATCTTATTTGTATTGATGAGCAGGGATGACCCGAACGCAACCTGGCCGGCACCTGAAGTGCCTATACCTCTCTGAATTTGAAGGGCGGAGGCCGATGCCATCAGGTCGGGCAGATCTACCCAGAATACGGCTTGTGATTCCGCATCGTTGAGGGGTACTCCATTGACCAGGACATTGACCTGGGTAGGGTCGAGACCCCGGATCCGTAAATTGGTATAGCCAATCCCGTTGCCGGCATCGCTGGTAGTCACTGTGGAAGGGAACTGCTGGATGATATAGGGGACATCCTGCACCAGGAATTTATTGGCAATCTGGCTTTCATTCAGGGTGGATTGCACCACAAGGCTATTGGGCTTCACCCAGGTCGTTGCGATTTCAGCGGTTTGCAGGTCGATGGTTTTCGGATGGAGCCGGATGACAAGAATTCCTCCGGAAGGGTCGGGACCTTGGATAATTTCAATATGATTCAAATAAGAGAAGTGTGAAAAATAGACGGTATCGGGATAAGAGACCGGCTTCCAGTTGATCTTGCCTTCCTGGTCTGAGATGGAAAACCGGGACTTGTCAGAGGAATAGGCCAGGACCCCGGTGACCGGATTGGATGGATCGAGCACTTGCAGGACCAATTCCTGGCCATACAGGGGTCGGGTGCACAACAGGAGCAGGGATATTGAAAAGATTTTTAAGCTCATTGATCAACGATTGAAACATTATACGATCGGAGCTTTTATGTTTCCTTTCCGGTATTACCCGGGCAGGTTCAACGGGTATAATCTCAGCCATGATTTATTTCAATCAGTAGGCACCCCGATATCGTGAGATGGTGCAAAGTTAATGTTGTTTTACAAAAGGATCAACTTTAGCCAGGGCGGTATTCAAACGGGCTTCCCCGAGCCCCTCGATTACGGCATAATTAAACTGGAATTTTTTGGCGAAACCCAGATACAATTCAAATAATCTATCGCGGTCATGGGGGTTTTCCCTTTGAGGATCAGGTTCCCAGTCCAGGTCCGGTTTGCACAACAGGGTCAGATCATAACGGTGGTGCCTGGCCAGTGCCACCAGGGCAGGCGGCGACTTCCCGAATTTTTCATGGGCCCAGATCAGGAGTACCAGGGGGTCGGTATCGCAGAACATGATCCTTTCAGCTTTCTCCAATGCTTTGTTTTCCCATTCAATCTGGACATGGGCCAGGCCGATCAAAGTTTGTTCATCCCTGACCCGATGCCCCATGGACAGAAATGACCGGGCGTATTCTTCGACATGAGGCTCTTTGTAATGGCTGGCCAGGGAAGCGCTCAGAGTGGATTTTCCTGCAGATTCCGGTCCGGTAAGGTTGATTTTAAAAATGCGGTTAATTTGCCTGAAATTTAAACTTAAAAAATTACGCAATCCAATAAATTACCACAACTTTATATTTTAAGCTGGCATGCAAGATATAGAACCTTTTTTCAGATGGCGAGACCAGTATGTGGCTTCCGAAGACCCGCATTCCCCGTTTTATAAGCGGCAGTATAATGAATTTGAATATACCAATACCATCTACAACTATTACATCCATCCGCAATGGGATGAATTTGATTCCAGTACCTTGTACCTGAAGATCCTTTTTGTCGATTATACTGAACAATACGCCATCATCGAACTCATCGGGGAGTGGAATGACGCGATACAAAACGACATCATGTATCTGAAAAGGAACGTGGTCGAAAAACTTCTGCGGTACGAAATCAAATTTTATATCCTCATCATGGACAATGTATACAACTTTCACAGTTCAGACGATTGTTATTATGAGGAGTGGCAGGAAGAATTGACGGATGACGGGGGGTGGATTGCCATGCTTGGCACCCTGGAACATGTGGAGGAAGAAATGGTGCAGGCCGGACTCCAGCATTATATCCATCTTGGCCGCAATTTTAATGCAATAGAATGGCGGCGGCTCGATCCGGTCGGTGTGTTTGCCATCGTGGAAAAGACCTTACACGCCCAGTCCAGGCGGCTGAGGTACTGAATCCAGGAATGCATATCTCCGCATTCCTTATTTGCGGAGCCGCTCGTGTGCTCCCCGGAATAAAATGTCAGTTACCCGTCCACCAGGTGCAGAATAACCTGCCTTTCCGGCCTCAGCCCCATTTATAACCCGTATCGATCCACTCTTGGACCGGGGGCCCCGGCTCATGCCGCCGAATGAGTATCTTTGCACCGTAAAATGGAAAAAACACACCGGTCGGGATTTGTGCATTTGCTGGGCAATCCTAATGTAGGTAAATCCAGCCTGGTCAAAGCGTTCAGCGGCCAGAAACTGGCGATCATCAGTGAAAGGCCACAGACCACGAGACACCGGATCTTCATCATTTACAATGACGAGAACCATCAGATTGTTTTTTCGGATGCTCCTGGCCTGATCAAAATACCCCAATACATGTTGCAGGAAAGGATGAACCTGCAAGCCCATGCGGGATTGCACGACGCCGATATATTGCTTTTTTGCACGACAGCATCGGAACCCGTTGACCAGGAGATAGCCACTACCCTTTCCAAAGCAAAAATGCCGGTATGGCTGATCGTCAACAAGGCTGATCTTTTTGACAAGGCCAGGCTGGCGGAATATGCTGCAAAATGGACCGAGATCCATCCTTTCCAAAAAACATTTATCGTTTCCGCGCTGACCCTTGAAAACATTCCGCAACTGATGTCCTCCATACTGGAAGCTTTGCCTGAAGGACCTGCCTATTATCCAAAAGAAGACATGAGCGACCGCCACGAACGGTTCTTTGTGGCTGAAATCATCCGGGAAAACATCTTCCGCCTTTTCCATGATGAAATCCCCTACTCCTGTGAAGTTCAGGTACAGGACTATAAAGAAACCACCGGAAAGGACGGAGAACCTTTTGCCCGGATTTTTGTCTATATCATTGTGGAACGGGAGAGTCAAAAAGCCATTCTCCTTGGACAAAAAGGCCAGGCCATCAAAGATCTCGGCATCCGGGCCCGCCAGGAAATCGAATCTTTTCTGGGTCATGGGGTATATCTCGATCTCCAGGTAAAGGTTGAAAAAAACTGGAGGAACAATCCCCAGGTACTGAAAAAATACGGTTATTGAAAGAAGTATGAGCAACGTTGTAGCGATTGTGGGAAGGCCCAATGTGGGTAAATCCACCTTATTTAACCGGCTTTTCGGGGAACGGCAAGCCATTATCGATGACACCAGCGGCGTTACGAGGGACCGGATCTACGGAGAATGTGAATGGAATGGCAAAAATTTCACCGTCATTGATACCGGCGGGTTTGTACAACATTCCGATGATGTTTTTGAAACCGCTGTCCGACAGCAGGTCCGTTTTGCAGTGGATGAAGCCAGCGCCATCGTTTTTATGGTAGATGTCACCACGGGCATTACCGACCTGGATGAGCAGGTGGCCAATCTGTTGAGGAGGAGCAACAAACCGGTTTACCTTGCAGTCAATAAAGTCGATAATCACCAGAGAATGTTACTGGCCAATGAGTTTTATGGCCTTGGGTTCGACAATACCTATTTCCTTTCTTCGATCAGCGGAACCGGTGTCGGTGAACTGCTGGATGATGTAGTTGAACTCTTTGCACGCGAGGAAAAGGAAAAAGAAGAAACCCAGTTGCCTCAGATTGCAATTATCGGACAACCCAATGTGGGCAAATCCACCCTGCTGAACGCGCTTCTCGGAGAAGAACGGAATATCGTCACCGACGTACCAGGCACCACCAGGGACTCGATCCATACCCTGTATAATAAATTCGGCAATCAGTTTCTGCTCGTGGATACGGCCGGTATACGCCGGAAGACCAAAGTGCACGAAGACTTGGAATTTTATTCAGTCATCCGGGCGATTAAATCCCTGGAGGAATGCGACATTTGCCTCCTGATGATCGACGCACGTCATGGAGTTGAAGCGCAGGACTCCAACTTATTCAGACTTGCCATAAAAAAACACAAAGGCATTCTCATCCTGGTAAATAAATGGGATTTGGTGGAGAAAGACACAAATACCCTGCACCAGTATGAAAAAGCATTGAAAAGTAAACTTGCCCCTTTCAACGATCTGCCCATCCTTTTTATTTCCGCACTAAACAAACAAAGAATATTCCAGGTCGTGGAATCCGCTATGGACGTTTATGAACGAAGGAAACAGAAAATAAAAACCTCGGACCTGAACGAATTCCTGGCAGAAATCAATTCCAAAAACCCACCACCTGCCTATAAGGGAAGACTGGTCAAAATCAAATATGTTACCCAGGTGCCTAAACCCTACCCTGCTTTCGCCTTTTTTTGTAATAATCCGGATTACATACAAAACAACTACCGGCAATACCTGGAAAATCAATTGCGGGAGCGATATCATCTTTCCGGAATTCCCATTTCCATGTTTTTTAAAGAAAAATAAACATGGCTTTACAGGTTGAATCCTGCCCCATCGAGGGACTGTTGTTGATCCGGCCGTCGATTTATACTGACCATCGCGGTTATTTTTATGAGTCCTTTTCCCGCAAAGATTACCTGCAGGCCGGAATTGAAGCGGATTTTGTACAGGACAACCAGTCTTTATCCAAAAAAGGGGTTTTGCGTGGCCTTCATTATCAAAAAAGCCCTCATGCCCAGGCCAAACTGGTGAGGGTGGCTGCTGGCGCGGTTTATGATGTGGCTGTGGATTTGAGACCCGGCTCTCCAAATTTTGGTGAGTATTACGGTGTGGAATTGAGCGATTCCAACCAGCTCCAGTTTTTCATACCCCGGGGTTTTGCCCATGGCTTCCTGGTTCTGAGTGAATCTGCCCTTTTTCAATATAAATGCGATGAATATTATCACCCGCAATCGGAATCGGGGCTTTTCTATAATGATCCTGCAGTCGCAATCGCCTGGCCCGATCCGGGCGTTCCGATCGAAGTCTCACCGAAAGACCTCCGGTTGCCTTTATTGAAGGATCTTCAAAATCTGAATCCTTTTGTATAATATTCTGATCACCGGGGCCGGGGGGCAGTTGGGTACATCATTATCTCAAGTGTTACAACATCAGGATACCTTTCATCCCGTGGCCCTGTCCCACCGCACCCTGGACATCACCGATCCGGAAAACCTCCGGGATTGCCTGGAAACCCATCGGATTCACCTCGTCCTCAATACCGCAGCTTATACCGCCGTTGACCTGGCAGAATCGTCACCTGATCCGGCCTGGCTGGTTAATGCGGAAGGCCCAAGGCAACTTGCCATAGCTTGCCGGATTAAACAAATCCCCCTGATCCATTATTCCACCGACTATGTCTATCACAACACCCTTCGCCGGCCGCTGCTGGAGACCGACCCCTGCAATCCCAGGAATGTATACGGCGCATCAAAACTTGCCGGTGAACAAAAAGCACTTTACCATCTTGCTCAAACCCTGGTGATCCGGACCTCCTGGCTTTATAGCCGGGTGGGTAATAATTTTTTTAATACCATAAAAAGGCTTGCCGCAGAAAGACAGACCCTGGATGTGGTCTGCGACCAAAGGGGCGCTCCTACCTATGTGCCCGACCTGGCTGCAGCAACCGTCACCATTCTGACCAGGATATTGCAGCAGAAGGAAAACCCCTCCTGGTATGGCGTTTTCAATTTCGCCAATGAGGGTGAAGCCAGCTGGTTTGATTTCGCCTCAGGCATTGTCGCCGGTACTGGCAGTGGATGTGCTGTAAAGCCTGTTCCTACTTCAGCCTTTGTTAGGCCTGCCCTCAGGCCTTCTTACAGTATTTTTGACCTAAACAAAATCAAATCGACCTTTCAGTTGTCCATAAGGGATTGGAAATCTGCACTGAATGAATGCATGGTTCCTTCGGAATAAATGAAGTATGCCGGCAGGGAAGTCCTGGTTAAGCATTAAAATAAAATGGCCTGAGGTCATGTCATTAAATTTCACTTCAGTATCCGGCTGGAAAGCAATAAAAAAAACGGGTATTTTTGTTGACGCATGGCCAATTTGAGACGGGCGGCGTTTATACTTAATATGAAAATCACTTGGAGGTTCATGGCATTCCTGTTCCTGGCCCTTTATGCGGGAACAGCCGGAGCCACACACAACCGTGCAGGTGATATCACTTATGTCCAGATCGGCCCGCTAACCATTCGACTCACGGTGACTACTTATACCAAAGCCAGCAGTACCGGAGCCGACCGGGACAGTGTCACCGTAGTGTGGGGTGATGGACGTTCCCAGGCCGTTTACCGGATCAATGGTCCCTTGGGTAAAGGCGAAATCCTGCAAAACGATACCAAAAGGAATTTTTATGTGGCTGAGCATACTTACCCGGGTACAGGCACCTATACCGTAACCATGACCGATCCAAACCGGGTAGGCAATATTCTCAATCTTAATTATCCCAATTCTGTAGGCATCCAATTCCACCTGGCCACCACGCTCACCCTGCTCAATTCAACAATCCAGGGATATAATAATTCCGCCGTGCTCCTTCAACCCCCGATTGATTTTGGTTGCATTGACCGGAAGTTCATTCACAACCTGAACGCCTACGACCCGGACGGGGATTCACTTGCCTATGAATTGATTGTTCCTTTCCAGGCTACCGGATCAGAGGTCCCTAACTACCGTTTTCCGGACCAGATTGTGCCAGGCGCGGACAACAAAATATCCCTGGACCGGACCACGGGTAATTTTGAATGGATAGCGCCTCAGCGGGAAGGGGAATACAACATTGCCATACTGATCAAGGAATACCGGAACGGGATTCTGCTCAACACCATCATTCGGGATATGCAGATCACCATTGAGAATTGCAGCAATGAACCTCCTGCCTTGATCATTCCCAAAGACCTTTGCATCATAGCGGGCACTAAAGTAGAGTTCCAGGTACAGGCTACCGACAATAACCTGAGTCAGAAAATTGCCATTTTTGCGCTTGGAGGCCCTTTCAATGTAACTGTAAACAAAGCCGTTTTTGACGCCCCTTCTGGTTTCCAGCCCCAGGTTGCCAGGGGCACCTTTAGCTGGCAGACTTCCTGCGAACATATTTCTGATATTCCATACACGGTTGTCTTCCGTGCAGTAGACAATTTTAAGGATTCTTCAGGTCTCGCCGACCTTAAAACCGTTCGTATCAAGGTTATTGGGCCTCCTCCTGAAAATGTCAGCTCCAACACAGCGAACAACAATCTTATCCGGATCAGCTGGACTTACCCGAATGCTTGCTCCGTGACCATCAACGACTATTTTAAAGGGTTTTCCGTTTGGAGGAAAATCAACAGCAGCCAGTTTCTGATTGATACCTGCACACCAGGGCTTGCCGGAAGAGGCTATACCCGTATAGCCTCAAATGTGCGCAGCCGGAACCAGGATACTTATTATTTTGAAGACGACATGGTAGAATCGGGCAAAACGCATTGTTACAGGATATTGGCTGAATTTGCGCTCACCTCACCCGGAGGCAATTCATACAACCGGGTCGCCAGCCTTCCTTCCGAAGAGATCTGCGTCCAGCTCAAACGAGACCTTCCCTTTATCACCAAAGCAACGGTAAACAGCACCGACCCAACCCTTGGGGAGATTGAGATCCACTGGTCATTGCCACTTGCCGACGACCTGGATACCATTAAAAACAAGGGCCCTTATAAAATTGTCCTGTTGCGGGCAGATGGGATTTTCAATTCCAATACGGTTTTTACTCCGGTTCCCGGGGCCGTATTCACTTCGGAATTTTTTAAAACGTTTACGGACACTGCGTTTCTGGACCGGAACCTCGCTACTTCTGAAAGGCCATATTCTTACCTGATCCAGTTTTTTACCGGGAATGCCGCTTCCCCTTACGGTGTGTCTTTCCCGGCATCCACCGTCTTCGCCAAAACGATTGCTTCAGACCGCCAGGTGCTTCTTTCCTGGGCAGCTGAGGTCCCCTGGAATAACTATAATTTTGAGATCTACAGAAGGTCCGGTTCAGCGGCTTTTGAATGGGTTGGAAGTTCCACAGGTCCGGTATTCAGGGACCGGTCAGTGAGCAACAATATCACCTACTGTTACCGGATCCGTTCCATCGGGACATATGGGATCAATGGTCTACCGAGCCCGATGTTCAATTTTTCTCAGGAAATCTGCGCCACGCCTCTGGATACCGTTCCGCCCTGCGTTCCGGATCTTTCGATCAACCGCAATTGTATCAACAAAGAGCCGGACGGCAGCATCGCCAATGAACTGGTCTGGCGGTTTAACAATACCGATACCTGTTTCATTGACGACCTCCGGGCTTTCAACATCTATTTTAAAAACAATAAATCCACGGGGGCTTTTAAGCGAATCGTCACCATTACTGATGTTTCAGCCACAACCTATAAACATATCCCGGATTCAGGATATACCGGATGTTACCTAATCACCACTGTGGATTTTAACGACAATGAGAGCAGGCTGGCGGGTGAAATCTGCCCGGCCAATTGCAGTCTGGAATATGAACTT
The DNA here is from genome assembly GCA_964405735.1 of uncultured Saprospiraceae bacterium. Taxonomy (GTDB): domain Bacteria; phylum Bacteroidota; class Bacteroidia; order Chitinophagales; family Saprospiraceae; genus JADJLQ01. Next base: position 15,118 of record CAYOPD010000031.1, read on the forward strand.
GCCAATACATTCACTCCAAACGGCGATGGGTCCAACGACCTCTTCATTCCCAGGATCAATGCCGGGGTGCTAAAAATTGAATTTCAGATCTACAACCGGTGGGGTGAAATCCTGTTTGAAACGGAGGATCCCCAGATCCTTTGGAATGGCCAGGATAAAAAAGGCAGGAACCTGAGTGAAGGCACCTATTATTATATCTGCAGGGTATTCGGTTTTCAGGAAAACACCAGCCAGGTCATTGAAGACCGGAAGGGGTTTATTCAAATCGTCAGGTGAGATGTTTACGGGTATCATTGAGTCTTCCGGCAGAATCATCCGTCTGAGGCCCGACAAATCCAATCTCCAGATCTTTGTGGAATCGTCCATTTCTAACGAATTGAAAGTGGACCAGAGTGTCGCCCATGATGGGGTTTGTCTCACCATTGACGAACTGGGGCCCGACTGGCACCGGTGTACCCTCATAAGGGAAACCTTGGAAAAGACTCATTTTTCAGGTACAAAGAAGGGTGACCGGATCAATCTGGAACGCTCCATTCGTTTTGACTCCCGAATCGATGGTCATTTTGTTCAGGGGCATACGGACACCACCTTAGCCTGCCTTGCCAGTTCAGAACGGAATGGAAGCTGGGTTTTCGAATTCGAATTGCCTTCCGTATTTAAAGCCCTGGTGATTCCCAAAGGCTCAATTGCCTTAAATGGGGTCAGCCTGACCATTTCTGCCTTAAAAGCGGATCGTTTTGAGGTTTCCATCATTCCATACACCTTTGAGCATACCAACTTCCAACTCATCCGGCCAGGAAATCGAGTCAATGCCGAATTCGACTTATTGGGCAAGTATATCCAAAGGAGCCTTGAATTGCAGGGCAGTCAGGGTTTGCGGTAAAAGCGCAGCCGATAATCGGCTTCCACCTGACCTTTTTTGATGGCTTCCAGCCGCCTTTGCAACATTCTTTTTTTAAGAGGCTTTAAGAGGTCAATAAAAAGGATACCCTGAATGTGATCATATTCATGCTGGATCACCCTGGCATTCAGGCCATCGAAAATCTCTTCCCTGGCAACACCCGTTTCATCAAAATAAGCCAGGTTTACCCGCTCTGGCCTGTCTACCTCTGCCCTCAGGTCCGGGATGCTCAAACAGCCTTCCTCGAATGGCCAGGGTTCACCCTGTTCTTCAAGTTTGACCGGATTAATAAATACTTTTTTAATGCCTGAAAATGGTTTCCCTTCTTCTTCATAGGGAGTGGTGTCCACTACGAACAGTTTGAGGCTCAACCCGACCTGGGGGGCGGCGAGGCCTACTCCTTTCGCCGCATACATTGTATCCCACATGTTGGTGATCAATTCATCCAGATCAGGGAAACGCCCAAAATCCAACTCTTCCCCTGTTTGTTTCAACACCGGTTGTCCGTATGCATAAATAGGCAAAATCATTTAGTAGTGTTTTAAATATTCCTGCAAAATCAACACCGCGCTCATCTGGTCAATGGCAGTCTTGTTCCGCTTTGATTTTGGTGTTCCTTTGTCAATGAGCACACGGACAGCCTTCCTGCTGGTTCCCTGTTCATCCTGAAAATCGATGTTCAATCCGGGGTATTTTATCTTCAGTTTCCTTGCCTTTTCGTGAACCTCAGCGCTTACCGGAGTAGCCGTACCGTCATTGTGGAACGGATCTCCAAACACAATCAGGTCCACCTCCTCCTTTTTCAGGTAATCGTCCAGAAATTGGTCGAGGGATTCCGAAGCGATGGTTTCCAGACGGTTGACACAAATACGTAAGGGGTCGGTCACCGCCAGACCGGTCCTTTTAAATCCAAAATCAATTCCGAGCGCCCTGGCCATTTATCGAATTGCAAAAATAACCCGGTTTTGAGTCTAAAAATTCCATTTCGTCAGGAAAGAGGCGCAAAAAAAAAGACCCCCTTTACCCTTTGGCAAAGAGGGGTCCCATCCCAAAAACAGTATGTTTTAAAAATGGTTTATTCTATGACAACCATTTTTTTCGTTGCGGTATATCCTCCGGCCTGTAATTGATAATACATGACTCCGGAGGCTTTCAATTCATCACGGCTGATCCTGGCTTCGTTGTATCCTTTCTGGTAGTCCAGGCCGACCTGCTTAACGAGCCTGCCATTCAGGTCAAAAATTTTCAGCACACCCTGTCCGCTTTCCGGCATTTGATATCCAATGCGGGTTGATTGCAGGAAAGGATTTGGTGTATTTTGAAGAAGGACAAATTGACCCTTATTTTCTTTGGCACCGACCTGCAGCCTGACGTTCAGAATATCCTGTTGCCTGTCATAAGCTTCAGCCCGGGTCATGCTCGAGTTGATGTAAAGCTGATCATGGAGCCTTCCTTTCTGAAGAGCGATGAAAACAAGCGTAAACAAGGGTTGATCCCTGGATTCAATGGCCCGGGTGGTCGTCCAGCTTGTAGTAATGCGGCCGTCATCTGCTCGCTGCAATCCAAAGTTGACCTGGCTCATGCCGGCTACCCCGGGGATGACCTGGCTCAGTTTTAACGCTTTTGGGTTAAAATTCAAGGTAAACTGATAGCCCTGGATCAGGTGCAGGTCGGAAGCGAACACAGGCACCTTGATTTGGTCCTGGTCCGCAAAACCGAGGTCATCAGTCCTGAGAACGAATTCTTTTCCGGGAGCACGGGACTCGTTTCCAAGCAATTGATTGGCGACCACGGTGGCATTGATATCACCAACTTTCACACCGACAAAGTCGGCAAATGAATTTTGGTTGAAGCTCGAAATATCCTGGTATTCCGGGAAACCGGTTTCGAACGGATTGGCCGCATTCCTGAAAACATGGGATTTAGGGATGAACCTCCAGGATTCGTTGCCCGGAAATTTGTCGTAGATGCCCAGGATAAGTTTGCGTAATTCCACGAGGTCCACTGAACTGACATCGTTCGATTTATTGATGTCTGCCGCGATCAGTTTATATGGAGAATTCAGGGGCTGCAGGCCCAGAATATGTTTCTGGATCAACAGGAGGTCCAGGGTGGACACCCCGTTCAGCGGATTGATGTCCTTTTTGGGCATCACTTTATAGGATCCGCCCATCTTCATGCTGTTGAAAGCATACAGTCCATCCGCCTTGGTGACCGCTGGAAGGGCATTTGCCCCTTGAAGTTGCACACTCACTTTTTCAACATCGAGCTGATCTTCGGTTTTGATCCGCCCGGTGATGGAACCGGTGATTGCCTGGGTACCCGGGGCGCATCCATTCGCGTTATTCTGGATCAGGATATAGGTCGTGGAAAAATCCTGGTTTCCATAACTGTCCGTCACCCAGATGTTTACATACCTCTTGCCGATGCTGTCACAGGTATAGGTCCTGGATTTGTCACTGGTATCGCTGGAAAAAGAAAAGGCAACAATATGCTGTCCGCAACCGGCCGAGCTTCCGGCATCGAAATCACTGGCCCAGATCCTCACCATTCCTGATTCCGGATTTCCATCCTGATTGGCATCGATGGGCATCAGATCCACTGCAAGCCCGTCAAGCAGGTAGGGCGTAGGCAACTTACACAATTCCACATCCACCACGCTTTCCCGCCTGGTCTCATTGCCACAAATGTCTTCGGTAAGAAAAGTGATTTTATGCTTGCCCACCGGGAAGTCCGCATCTACAGAAACGCGTTCTCCGTAATGATAGGAAGTCTGGTCTATGGTCCCGTTATTTCCACGGTCGATATAGATCACCCACCTCATCTCCGCTCCGGGCGTACAATCGTCTGTCGTACTCATGGAAAGTTTGATATGGCCCAGGCAGGTCTCGGTACTGCCGGCACAGGTTATGGTGCTGTCTACACGGGTGATGGTGGGAGCTACCGTGTTTTTCACCTTGATGATCTGGGTATAAAGGATATACCCGTCACCATTGTCCTTGAGGTATCTGAATTGGCAGAAACGCTCACTGTATTTATCAGGTGCAGCCCTGAATTCAACAGCCGTATCAGCAATATAGTCTTTTGAACGATAATGCTGGTCCGGATCATAAGCGCACCAGTCAATCACCTTCCAGGTGCGAACAATTTTATAACAGGCATCGGATACGATGTCATACCGCTGGTCGGAAAAGGAAATACCGACGTGTTCGCATTCATCATCAAAAATTTTCGGAAAATTTTCGCCGGTTGGATTATTAAACTGTGAGGGGTTATCCACACAGGTCGTTTCAATATCCTTGGGGAAAACCACTTCAAAATCAGAGCGGTGCAAGATCTTGAGCTTCTGGGCACAGGTGGTGGTCAACAGGCCGCATTCGTCAGTGCCGGTCCAGGTGCGGGTAAGTATGCCGGCACCGCAGTTGTTCAATGAACCGGAAGTGAAGGTGTCTACTTTGACCGATCCGCAATTATCCTCAAAAACCGGATTGTCAAATAGGTCATAGGCATTGATTTTGCCCCCGGTATCGTATTTGTCCAGTTGGAGATATGCGGTATCGTAATATCCGTTTGCTCCATAACATCCAAGCAATTCTTTGTTGTAATTGTTATGCGCTACCATGAGATAGGGGACACCATCACAAAAAGCATATTTTTCTGCATCCACATCGCAGGTGGGGGCTACTTTGTCCGCGACGTTTACCCATACCATGCAGTCGCTGTAATTCCGGTAACCCAGGGTGAAATGGGTATTTATATACTGGACCGGTGTGTTTTGCATAAGGTCATCGATCAGCCCATCGACATTTTCCTGATCGGTATTGTAAACTCCCTGGTGCCCATAAGCGGCTTTACAATAAAAACTATGTCTTGAGTCGGCATGCACATGGGGATCGTATTTGGGTATCAGACAGGCTTCATAAACGCGCATCACCAATTGGTTATCCCCACAGTAGCCAAGATCGATATAATCGTTGAATACATGACAATTGATCCACCGGTCGATGACCTCTTCAAAAAAACCGCTCTTGCTGTTGTATTTGGACTCCCCGAATTTAGCTTTGATTTTGTCCCTGAGGATTTCAGTGTGGACCGTTACCGAATCCATATGTGCAATGGAAAAGTAAAGCGTCCCGCAACAATTATCCCTGCTCCCGTTGTCCAGGTCTGAGGCATAAATCCTCGCCCAGCAGTTTTCAGGATCCAGGGTAGTCGCTGTATGCTCATCGCATACCGGAGTCGGGGGGATGTGGTCAGTCACATTTACGATCAAAGTGTCGAAGGCCGTATTGCCGCAGTGGTCCGAGATAAAAAGATGTACTTCATGCCTGCCGGAAGGAAGATAAATTCGTTGACTGCCCCCATTGATATACCCATTGTAAACTGCACCTAATCCTCCGTGTCCATCTGGTAGGACCACCGCTGAAAAAAAGACTTCCTTGATACCGGAACAATCTGAGGCTCCAGGCATGGTAAGGTCAATGGGTGCCTTGCAATTGTGGGTTCCCACACTGGCCGATATTTCACCCCGATCAACCAGGACAGGATTTGAGGTATCCAATATTTTGATCCATTGAATCAATGCGGTATCCTCGCCGGCACACCAGTCCACAATGGTCCATTCCCGCCGGATCTTCCTGCTTTTGGGACCACAAAGCGAATAGACTACATCGGTATATTTACTGAGAATTTTACAAACACTGTTATTAGGCCAGACGGGGATACCTGAGATCGTTGGGATGCCCACCCTGGAAGGATGCGGATTCCCGTTTGCGTCTTTCGCTATTGTGTCCGCGATGGAACAATCCAGTACCGTATCGCGGGGCCCAGTTAAATTATCCAGGGAATCCCTTGACAGCCAGAAGCTGTCCTGACAGCTGCTGGCGAGGCCCCAAGTGTCCGTAGCAATTACAGTCCTGACACATAATCCCACAAATTCGATATTGGAACAGGGGTATTCTGTGCAAACCATCGAAATGGACACTTGAGATTTTATTCCACAATTATCAATGGCCAGACCAAAAGGAAAGCGGTCGAGCCCGGAGGAATAGGTGTTCAACTCCAGGCAGTGGATGGTATCCTTGACACAATTCAGATTTGGTCCTGCCTTATCTTCGACATTGATTTTTGCCCAGCAGCTGTTACCGGTAATCGAATCCGTCACCTTTCCGATCAGCGAATAGCCTACCCAGTTGCAATTGACCGTATTGCCAATAAGGTTTCCGTTTGGCGCATATATGGTCACCTTAAAGACTCCGTCAGGACAGGACGTTTCACCGGATAATAGATGTTCCGGAAGAATGGTTGAAACCCCACCCTGTGCAGTATCCAAGGAAAGGTTGATATTATGACAGGTGAGGGGACAATCCTGAGCGGAAGCGGTTTGTCTGCCAACCCATATTCCAAACAAAAGAATTAGGAAAAATGCCTGAAATAAATCAGGTTTTGTCTTCAGCCCTGTTCTGTTACAAGTAGTTTTCTGCATGGGATCTTAGTTTTATTTAAATTAAATAATTTGGGTTGGCTTGCTTCCGCAGACCAGATTGCAAAGGCACTATACCGGCAGTCAATGGGGAATTTTGCAAGCATAGGCAGACACAATCAATTATTCAATCTCAGAAAGGTTATTCCGGGTGTCCTCCACCAGGAAAAAAGGTTGATGGCATTATTAGATATTACAATCAAATTATATCTAATTTTTATTCATTCTCTGACTTACATATATTATCATATTATATTATATAATAATATGTCACAAATATATCTTGCCATCCAGGTGGGTTAATACCCTATTTATGGTATTTTTAATATTATATTAATACAAAATATATATAATAATTATAATTCAATTGTTTACAAGTATACATATTTTTAAATATGTTAAATCCTGATTAAAATACTTTTATAATTAAAGGTATTATTACATATCAAAAAGGCCCTACCCGGATTCTTCCGGATAGGGCCTTTTGCAAAAGCAATAAAATCTCGTCTTATTAATTCAACAGAATCATCTTTCGCGTCTCAGTGTATCCATTAAAATCCAGCCTGTAATAAAGGACCCCGGATGTTCCCAAGCCTGTTTTGTCCATTAGGATCTCATGGCTGCCGCGGTCAAAATTTTGGGTCCAGCTACGGACTACCCTGCCTGTGACATCCATGAAGGTCCATCTGGTCTCCCCTGCTTCCGGCAAGGAAAAGCGGATCCGGGTACTTCCCGTGAATGGATTGGGCATGTTTTGATTGAGGACAATACCCCGGTCCAGAATTTTATCAGGTAAAGTGGATTCAAATCTCAATAATAGGGCAGAAGTTGTTCCACCATCGTGATAAGCCTCCGAAGATAAGTATCGACGGGCCACGGTGACCACGTCGGACAAAGCCAGGTCCCTCCTAGCTTTGACAATCAAGCTAACCAGTCGGGTGGAAATGGCCTGGACAGGGATTCCGGATTTTATCCAGCTGAAATTGAGAAGACCCTCTTCGAGTTGGTTCATGGCCACGAGATGGGGTTTTATCAAAGCACCCGGTTCTTCTTTGATGCCCAGGATATCCAGGTCTTCGAAAAAAATACTGCCCTGCAGTGCGATCAAATCATGCGCATTTACAGAGATTGGCAATTCAACCTGCTCCCCTGCTTTTAGGTTCCAGGCAGGCAAATTCAGCCAGGTAGAGGTTTGTTCACGGTTTTCCAAGGGTGCAACCTGTGGAACAGCGCTGCCATTGACGTCCCCGATTTTTACTCCCATAAAATTCAATTCAGAAGTATTCTTTTCTGCGGCTTCCACAAATGGATTCTCCATCTCCTTCATGGCGGCATGATCTTCCATTTTTTCCATCAGCGACTGGTCAAAAAAGCGCCACGAGGTATTTTGCGGAAACACGTCATAAATACCTACAATCACTTTTCTCAATTCAATCAAATCCAGCGTGGTCACCACTTCGTCCTTATTGATATCCGCGGCAATCAACTGGGTGGGATTGAGCAGTTTTTCACCCAGGATGTGCCTTTGGATAGCGATCAGGTCTGCCGTACTGATGCCCGACCGGGTATCGTCATTTTTATAAGGAAACATTTTATATATACCGGGGTTGACCTTGTCAAACATATAAGTTCCATGTTCATCGGAGTGATTTTGATATTGCTCTGCCCCGATGGCAGAGAGAATGACATTGGGAACGGCCAGCCCGTTTTCCATTGAAATTTTACCGGTGATGGCCGAAAGGTTTTTAATGGCATTCTTTCCGCACAGATTCAAGGTATCGAAGAAGGCAAGAAACCGGTTGCCCACACAGGTATCCTGATTGCCGCTGGCATCCGTGACCCAAAGGTTAAAATTCCGTTCAAAAGGCATGACGATTACGGAATCCAGAATGGTGTCCCCGGCAGCCCTGATAATTTTGAGAACATCACAGTTGACCTCAAGAATCGTATCTGCCAGGTTCTTCGTCCAGGAAAAACGCAACATCGTCGGCGGCGTACAATTGTCCGTACTCCCGCCATTGAAGGTCCTGGCATTGACCCTTACAAATCCCTGATCATTAAAATAATTATTGGATTTGACACAAACGGCGTCCGGCCGGACGGTGTCTTTTACCTGTACCAGTACCGTATCTAAGGCGCGGTTGCCACAGGCATCCTGGGCAATAACCAGCACCCGGGTGTCGCCAAGGCCGTATCTTCTGACCAGGGATGCCCCCGCGGTATCCGTGGTTCCGATGACCACCGATTTAATGATTACAGCTGGATCACAGTCCTGTGCCGTTGCACTTCCCATAAAACCAAGCAAAGTATCACAAAGGGTGGGGAAAGCAAGATATACACAGGTGTCTTTTGGTACCTGCAGAATTGGCCTGGAAGTATCCACTACCGAAATCAATTGTGTATCGCGGCATACCAACGGAGGAATCGAACAGGTATCGCTCACTGTCCAAATCCTTCTGGTAATGTTGGTACAGATCCCTACTCCTCCGGCAATGCTGGTATCCTTATAGGTAACGGCCACGCGGGCACATGAACCGGCAATAAAAGTAAATATAGGCTTTAAATTAAGACTATCCGGATGCACGCTTTTCCCGCAGCTGGCCAGCAAGGTATCTTTCGGCCATTGTATCTGGTTGCAGAAGAGGGTGTCGGAGGCGCGGAAGGTGACCGTAAAGGTACAGGAGTCTTTCCTGCCCAGGGTATCTGTAATCACCCGTTTGAACCGGATTTGGGTGATATCGCATTTATTGCGAATGGTGTCTGAAGTCAATACGTTTGTCTCCACTTCTGTACAAGACGCCCTGATCACCGCAGGTGAAGGTATAAATACGGTTCCGCAAGCCACTATCGTATCGTTTTGGCATTCAATTCCGAATCCGGACGTATCTATCACTGTAATCAGAATGCTCAAAGAATCCCTGTTACCACAGGCATCAACACCCCAAAAAGTGATCTGGGTCGATCCGGGCGGAAAAACAATTGGTCCTAAATCACCACCTTGGGCATTGAAGGTATTTGTCACAACAATGCCAGTATCACAATCCAGGGCTATGACTTCGGGAAGATCAACTATGGCTGTACAATTGAGCCCCGCATATACGGTGGTATCCCTGGCCCCAGTCAATACAGGAGCGATGGTGTCTATGATATCAATGTTTTGTACACAGATCACCTGGAGGCCGGGTTGCAACACATCGGTGACCGTCCAGGTTCGCGTAATCCTCAAGCAGGGGATTCCCAGGTCCGTAAAGGTATCCAGTTGGAGGTTGACATTGACCTGGCTGCAGGGCCTTGTAGTATCTGTGAGGCTGATCCCGGGTATATCTCTGATATCGGGGAAAGTGCAACCTGAAATGGAAATGGTAGCGGGCGGACAGATCACATCCTCCGGACCAAAAGGATTCCCCTCCAGCCCTACCTCAAATACGGTCTGGCAGGAATCCTGCATGCCCCCTGAAGCGCTGACAATGTAACGAATGATCACTGTGCCGATTCCGAACGCGTCGCGGTTATCAAAAATAATTTTGGTCACCAGGTCATAATCCCCGCAGGCAGTCACTTCCGGTGTGAGTTCAGGAAGGTTTTCCCCGCAGTCAACAATAACCGTATCCAGGCATTCAATATCAATTTGCAATTTGCTGGTCACATAAATATCGGCTATACAATAAGAGATATTTCCAGCAGCATCTTTGGCTTCAATTTCCACCTGCACTACGTCTTCACCTCCCGCACAACAAATTGTCACACTGTCCCTGAAAACCAGGTCATCCTTTGGATCCCCGCACAAATCCACGAATTTTCTGATTCTAAGCGACACTTTTTTAAGGCCCTGGCAGTCATCCCAATATTCATCGACCAATTGTTCCGGACCTACACGGATGGAATCGGTGATCAGGCAAACTTCTATGGCCTTGCAACTGAGCATTGGGCCCTGGCCGTCAACTACGGTAACGGGAACTTTACAGGTTGAAGTATTGCCACAGGCGTCCGTAACCCTGTATTCAAAACTGTGATTACCTGCTGTGAGGATGACCAGGTCGCCCGGCTTGTAGGGTTTATAATTGTCCACGATCACCTGGATCTTGATGCCCAGTGGGGAACAACCGTCCGTTGCGGCGATTCCGGGAATACGCTGATGGGAATAACATTCTTTCACATTCGTTTTAAATACAAATGGAGCCGGGCAGGTTATTACAGGCCGGGTAGTATCGTGGTAATAAATCTGCTGGTCATGGTCTATCGCATGTAGGTTGCAACAGTCGGTAATCGTCCAGTGGCGGGTAATAAGGGTCGAATTGCCGCAGAGGGTTGACGGGATATCCTTGTATTCAACCGTATATCCACAAAAATGGGACACCGGTTTTCCCAAATAGGTGGGTACAGCGGCGGCAAGTTCAGAAGCACCGGGCACCTCCGGGCAGTAAGTATGAATGTCTGCAGGTAATTCAATTTTATTGAGCGGAATTTTATTTATCGGGATGACCTGGTTTATATAAGCCGTATTGCCGGCCAGGTCCCTGATCTTCCAGTTCCTGTATATCAGAATGATTTGTTCATTACAATTCAAATCCGCGGAATCCTTGAAAGTCACATACAGCCGTTCCGCACTGGTGCAATTATCTTCAAGAACGAGAAAATCAGACCAGGTTGCTGTGGCAAGTTCGGTGCATTCCAGGGCATTTAACATCTTTGGGTAACCCGAAGGAGGCTGTTTATCCTTGCTGCAATTGCCGCCCTCTGCAGCCAGCCCCTGGTAAGGATTGACTTGATAATAATTATACATCACCGGGGCAAAGAGGGTGTTCGAAAAAATACTTTCAACTGCCAGTTGAATCATCGCTACAATGACCCATTTAGACCGCCTCAACAATAAGGTTGTAGTTTTCATTGTTTTGATTTTTTGTCAAAATAAAATTTCAATTACATATATATAATGAAATTTATTAATGCGAATATATTATATTTTAATATAATTTAAACTTTTTACTAAAGTTTTTTTAATTAATCTTCAATACCTTATGTCTGAGAATAGAACCATCTTGTTGAATCAACTCCAGCCAATATACCCCGGAAGGCAGGTCATGTACATCCACTGACCATAGCTCTGGCGCAGTTTGCCGCAGCGCATTCCCATGAGAAGTAATTCTGCCGTGCTGATTGACCATCCTCCATTGTTGGATGAATGGATGCCCGGAGAAACGAATATTCAATTGGCGGCTTGCCGGGTTAGGGAAAGCGGATATCTGCACCGATTCCGTCCTGGCTCCGGACTTCACCAGACGGACAGCATGGGCTTTTTCCTGATGATCATACCATTCTGAATTCAAAGTACCAGAGAAGACGTTTTTGGAATGGGCCCCTCTTATTTTAAACAATACTGTACCTGCTTTTAAAACGATGGCCTTTTTTTCCATCCAGCTGATCCTCAGCTCATTGCTGTTGACCGCCCAATGTCCGTCAATTCGGTTGGTAAAACCAGCCACCAGATTGGCGCCTTCCCACCCTTTCTGAGAAACCAGGCTAAGTTGCAAACCCAGCATCGGCATGTCCTTTGTTGTTTTGATCAGCAGCCCTTCTTCGCTGTCTTCTGCCAACAGTTCAGTGATGGAAACCGAACGGCCCTCCAACTCGAAGGTATGATTGACCATTGCATCCATGTTGACATCTCCCATTTTAAAACCAATAAATTCCTCAGCATTGTCTTTATTGAAGACCAGATGCTCCTCCTGCAACCAGAAACCGGGTTGGATCATGGCGATCGGAGCGGTTTTACTGATGAATTGCCAGGGTAAGCTTAGACTGGAGAGACCTAAAATGTTTTTACGCAAGGCGATCAGGTCAAGCACATTGACCAAGCCGTTACGGTCAATATCGGCAGCGTATTCAAGCAAGGGATTTTCCAGTTTTCTTTCTCCCAGGATGTGTTTTTGGATTTTAATCAAGTCCAGAGTGCTGATGCCGTTTAACAAAGATGGGTCCTCTTTCTCCAGCCTGATTTTAAGTGCATACTCCGGACGGTCTGTTGAAAACAAGCCGTCCTCACCGGTCATTTGTTCAAATACGGGCTGGGCCTGCATATTTTTTCCTTCGATATGCACTTTTTCTATCGGAACGGATGCAATATTGACGACCTTCCCCGAAATGCCGCCCTTCAGTGGAGAAGGAGCCGTGGTGTCCTGGAGTATGACCTGGACCAGCACTTCAACCGGGAAGATGCTGTAACAGGAATCGCCTACCCTCCAGGTGCGGTGGGTGATTCGGCACAAACTAGTTCCAGCCAATGGCTGCAGCGAATCGGTATATGTAATGAAGATCCGGTGGCAGGCATTCACCGGGGTATCCACGGTTGGTGGAACAAATCCAATACTATCCGGCAGCAAGAGGGATAGATTGCATCCGGTCACCCTTACGGTATCTATGGCCAGATTGATATCATCCGGGGCAAGGGTATCTCCGGCACTGACTGCAATTCGTTGAATACAGGTGTCCTGGTTACCGGCCAGGTCCCTGGCAATGATCCGCCGGACCGTCTGGCCTATCCCGCAGAGGTTGATATCGTGGACCAGGGTATCTATCGTGATGGTAATACTGTCCACACAATTATCCGTCAAACCATCTCTCGGATCCTTCCAGTCCGGCAAAATTTCTCCGCAGAGAATCGTGGTATCCTGTTCACAAGTCAGGACCGGCGGGCTTTTATCCACTACAACGGCCGTGACCACGCACGAATCTTGATTGCCATAAATGTCCGTGGCTAAAAAAACAATATCAAACGGATGATTGACATCACTGCAACAAAGGGCTATACTGTCACCAAAAACCGTATCGTCGGAACCATCCACACAAAAATCTGCCCTGCGCCGGATCTGAACTCCGACCAGGCCGCAATGGTCAACCGCTTCAATTTCCGAAAAGGAAGCCCCAATCATAACCCGGTCAGCCGGCAAGCCAATTTGCACGGTATCGGTACACCAAAAAACCGGGGCATGGGTATCTTCCACCACGACCGAGGTCATGCAGGAATAAGAATTGCCGCAGGGATCGGACACCTGGTACTCCAGGCTATGTGTTCCGATCGCTAAGAGGACCATCGAGCCGGGAACTGCGATAAGCATACCATCCACCTTCACAATGGTGGTCAGGGAGGAATGACAACTGTCAAAGGCGGAGAACACATTCGGAATGAGGTATTTTGCCTCACAGCCTTCTAAAAGGGTGGACACGCTGTCTACCGGTGCGCATTGGATGACTGGTTTGGAAGTATCGTAGATCAGGATCCATTGCGTCACGGTGGTGTCTTTCAATGCGCAGCAATCGAGTACAGACCAGGTTCTCCAAATCTTTTTGGTCTGGCCGCATTTGTTGAAAACGACATCATCATATCTGAAACTCCAGCCGCAAAATTTGTCCAACGGCTGGCCCTCGATGGTGGGTTGGCCGGTATTGGAGGGACTGGTATCGGTATCGGGACAATAGAGGGTCGTATCTTCCGGGAAATCGATATCTGATTTCTGAGGTCGTAATAAGGCAATATTATGGGTACAACTTCTGGACCAACCGTAGGGATCAATGACCGTCCAGGTCCTCCTTACTATGGAAAAGGTGTCGCTGCTGCAGTCCAGCATCTCAACCCGGTCGATATGGGTGATTTTGAGACTTGAAGCAGGTGTACAATTGTCCCCGGCGATATAAAGTCCGGGAATGCTATCCAGGTAGGAGAGGTCACCGACACAAAGAAAGACAGTATCCCTGCATTGAATGGAAGGCGCCATTTTATCCTCTACCAGGATGAAGGTCCAGCATTTGTTGCCAGTCGCTATCTCCGTGACTTCCACTTTGACTTTTTGCCCTTTGTGAATGCAGGAGAGGGTGTCCGTACTTGTTCCATAAATCCTTATCTTATAATCCGCGTCTATTACCGGGTCAGGTTTAATGATCATTGAAGGCAGGATTTTTACTTTGCCGCTGGCTCCCAACGACAGGTTAAGCTGCGGATGACAAGTCATTCCAGCCATCGAGGCCTCCTGGAGATAGGCCGGCTGCCATTGGTCCGGAGAGTAATAGTTGGAATGGCCTATTTTACCCTGTTGCAGGCCCATGCCTTTAACCATTAGGGGAGCCAGGCAGAAGAGCAGGATTGCTACCCGGCTTATCGGTTTTAAACTAACTTTCGTTTTTGGGATGGGAAGGTTAGCCTTAAATTTTTTCATAATATAAATTTTAGGGATCATGAATAGCTTTATCAATCCGCCAGGATCATTTTCCGGGTGAGGGTACCGTAGATGGATTCAACTTTGTAATAATACATTCCACCTGTGTTGAACTCCTTTCGGCTAAGTCTAATGGAGTTGAGCCCGCGCGCACCGGATTCCTTTCTGAGAAGGATGGTCCTGCCATGTATATCGAGGATTTTCAGTGTTACGGGTGATGCTTGCGGTAAATGGTACTGAATGATCGTCGATTCAAAAAATGGATTGGGTTGATTCTGGCCAAGTTGCAGGGTAAGGACCGGATTTCCCCCGTTTTTCCAATCCAGTGAAAGTGGCCTTGTGTTGAGGGCTTCATCGTATACTTCCGGCTGCAGCCAGGGTTCGGAACTCAGTTTAACGGCCTGGCTGAGCCTGCCGGAGTTTCTGGCCCTGAACACCATGGTCAGGAGCGGTGCGTCGGCAGCAGGATGCAGGGCATTGCTTTGATGATAAGCCATCTTGACGACATCCCCATCCTTATGCAAATAGGCGGGACCGGCTGGAATGGAGCCTGGCTCCACGTGAAGAAATTCAAGATCGTTTGCATGAAGGCTGAGTTGGAATCCGGTGATCGATATTTTTTCAGAACCAAACAATTGAAGCCTAACGATATCCCCGGAGGAATAGGGCTGGTCAATCGCTGAGAAGGCCTGTGTTTGGGGTGCTTCCCGGTTTTCCAGATTCAGCAGTTCCGAGGGAATGCTGGATTCATTGATATCTCCGATTTTTACTCCTATAAAATCAATTTGCATGGGTGACTGCAGATCACGGATCAGGTATTGTTCCTGGAAGGGTTCTTTCAGCGGATCGGACTGTTCCGGGAAACGGTAACTGGCATCAATAAATCTCCAGGCTTCATTTTTAGTAAAGGATTTATCAATACCCAGGATCAGTTTGCGTAGTTCGACCAGGTCTACTCCGTTGATTTCACCGTTTTTATCAATATCGGCCGCTATTTTTTTATAGGGCGAACGCAGCGGTTGAAGTCCGAGGATGTGTTTCTGGATCAGGATCAGATCAAGCGTACTCACCCCATTGTATGGATTGACGTTCTTTTTGGGAATGATTTCATAAGACTTCCCGGTAGGCAGGCCATTGGCTTTATATTGTCCGCCGTTCATATTCACACCAGGCATCACCGTTTGGCCATTCATCAACTTGATATCCACTTGTTCAACATGGCTTCCCCATTCGGTTTGGATTTTTCCGGCAATACCCGTGGTTTTGAGGCCGGGAGCCCCGCCAGGGCAGTTTCCGAAATTATCCTGAATCAAAATGTAGGAAATAACCGAAGCCTGGTTGCCGGCTTCATCCGTCACATACAGGGTGACCGTTCGCATACCGATGCTGTCGCAGGTGTATATCCGGAAGAGGTCACTGGTATCCGGCGAATAAGAATATTTCAGTTTATTGTTTGGTGTACAATTGTCCATCGCACTGCCGGGCACAAAAAACAATCCCGCCGGCACCCGAACCATCACCACGCCATTCATCAGGCTCAGGTCTGTCGCCAGTCCATGCATGACTACAGGGGTTGGCGCTTTAGCATCCCGCACGATGACTATGGTGGTGTCGCTGCTGGTGTTGCCACATTTGTCATTGACCCTGAAAATGATCTTGTGTTTGCCTACCGGCATGGACTGGCTGGCATCTTTACCATAGCCCTGTCCGTCGTGAATTCCATCACAATTTAAATCGGTAATAAAAGACCAGACCAGGGACGCCGAGTCGGTACAATCGGTTGCACTGGGCAGGGGCACGGCGACCTGAACGGCTCCACAGATCGAGTCCATGCTGTTCACTATAAGGGTATCCGTCACCGAAAGCACCGGTTTCAGTGTATCCATCACGATGATTTTCTGGGTATAATACCATTTGCCAGCCCTGGAGTCGGTGGGAGACAACTGACACCAGTCGGTGGCTGTCCATTTTCTGAGTATTTTTCTGCAGGCATTGGGTACATATTGAAAGACCTCATCCTGTGAGCCAAATACCACCTGGCTGCAGGAAGGATCTTTGATTACCGGAAATCCGGTAAACGTTGGGCTGGTATTTGCTGAACAAACAAAGAAGGTTGTGTCTTTAGGCCATGCGATATCAGCCGTATCAGTCCCGTCAAAGGGATCCATGTTGATAACCTTGATTTTTTGAGTACAAGTGGAAATATTCCCTGCATCGTCCCTGGCATTGATTTTCCTCAGAATGTAACCGGTATTGCATACTCCGAGTTGGGGAAGGCTGTCGATCCATACGGTATCCAGACAAAGGTCCGACACGATAGGAGCTCCATAATCGGTCAGGCTCCTTACCCGTTTTTTATTGATATCTCTGCAATCGATAGTGGTATCTGCCGGGCAACCGATGACCGGGCCCACCTTATCCAGCACTTTCACCATGACCATACAGTCCGTGTAAGGGTTGTCGAAGGCGTCTAAACTGACCGGTCCCGCTGGAATAAAACCTTGATATACCCGGACAATGACCATGATATCCTGGTTGGCATCCATGCAGCAGAATTTGACCACATCATCAAATCGGTGCAAACCATTGTTTGGCATGGCACAGAAGGAGGAAGAAGGAACGCGTTTGACCTTAACGGTTATTTCAGGATTACACAAGTCGAAGCTCCCATTGTCAAAGGCTGTGGCAGGCATTACTAAAAAGCCGGTCTGCGACAGTTGGATGGATTTTGCACTTTTACAAATGGCTATCGGGCCGATCTTGTCGATCACAGAAACTTCTGTGGTATCGCTCCTTGAGTTGCCACAACCATCCGTCGCTATATATACCGCCTGATGGGTTCCCTGGGGAATGTTGTGAATGGTTCCGCCATTCGCATTCAGGGTTTGGCCAGCTACTTCAATTTTTACCGAAATCTGGCCGGGAGCTGCACAATTATCGCTCACTGCGGCGACCGGGAATATTACACTTCCGGTACAGGCATCACCCGAAGTACTGAAATCCTTAAGTTTAGGTATGACCGATATGGAAGGGGCCGTCGTATCGCGCACCTCGATGGTCTGCCTGCAGGTGTCAATGTCAAGGGTGCACCAGTCCATGACCAACCATTGCCTCGTGAATTTCAGGCAGCCCAGGGAAGTGTTCGACCAAAGGATCTGGGTCGGCCCGTTGACCAATATATTGCAGGGGATACCATTATTGTGCAGGGGCGAACCCAGGGCCGTTACGCTGGTATCGGCAATCCCTCCGTTACAATAGACCACGGTATCCCGGGGGCAAAACACTTCTTCAAGTGAAATCCGCGTGAAACAGATCGTATCGCTAAGAAGGACATCGGGCCCGGAAGTGAACCTCACACGCCATTGCCTGATGAGTTGTGAGAAACAAGCCGAATCACAACCTTTCATGATGGTTTGGGAAGGAAGAACTGCTTGCACAGACAGGACATTGGGACAACCTCCGATATCCGATGTGTCCGGTGTAGGTATATCTGCAAGATTGGTATCGCAGGGAGCAATAAAATAAGTGCCCTCCTCCAGAAAGCATTGAGAATAGACCATGCCAAAGGGCAGGGTCAGCATAACCAATGCCAGGAAGATTCTTTTACCCGATTTCAATAAAGGATTCATATCAAACAATTTTAGGTCAATGACAAAAGCGATTACAGGCTGGCCCGAGGTCAGTGACACCGGACTCAAGCTGATACTGTTTGAAATGATTTTAGCTTTTGAGGAGGAAGAGAAAATAAATTCACCGATGCTTCAGCCTCCGGAAGCGAATCAAAATTTTGGGATGGGAGTTTATTGCTTAAAACATATTAAATAATAGTTACGACTATATTTAATTGTTATTAACAATATTAAACATTACAAAAATATGTAATATGTAAATCGCTAGAATACCCTAAAATAGGTAGCTATTTAATATAGTTTTAACATATTATTATATGTAATAATATGTTATTAACTTTTAAACAATGTTTTAAATAGTAATTTCGAGAAAAGACTTAGTTGAAATCAATCGATGTAGGTGAGTTTTCCATTCAAAATAATTCCAGGTAAGGCCAGATTAAAGATATAAATCCCCTTTTGACTGAGAACATTTCCTTCAATCCTCAGGAGGTTGGTGCCTGCTGATACCATTTCATTGCGTGAATGTATCAGTCGCCCATTGAGGTCCAGTATCCTTAATGTACCCTGCCCTGAAGCCGGGCTGAAGAATTGAAGCGTCGTTACTAGGTTAAACGGATTGGGAAAGAGGCTTACCGATTGTTTACCCAATCTCGCTGAAGAAGCAGGCAGTCCGGATGCCAGCGGTCCGGGTTCTCTATTTTTTTGTTCCAAGTGCCCTGATGCCAGGGTACGAGACTGCGGTTGAATTCCAGGGGCTATTTCCAGGGCTGAAATCGCTTCCTGGCTGTTGAAGTCCAAATCCCCTATTTTAATCCCGGTAAAATCAGCGCCTGAGACACTGGAAGTCAGAGGATTAAATGCAAGTTGGTGAGGTACCTGAACCAGAGAGTTGGAAGTGAGCTGGATAAGGTTCAGATCATAGTCCGCTGGGATAAAGCGCCAGGAGGCCTGGGATGTGGGGATCTGGCTACCTGAAAGGAGATAGGCGCCAAGCAAAAAGGCATCCTCCAGGTCAACGGTGTCGTCCCCGTTGATGTCGGCTGCTAGGAGCTGATAGGGATGGTCCAGGGTATCGTATCCCTGGAGATGATCCGTAAGCAACTTATAATCGGCTGCGGTCACGCCCGTCAGAAAATTACCCGTTTTGGAAGGCCTAATGATATAGTTGACCCCGGCTTTCAAGCCCCCGGTTTTATAATTCCCCTTCGAGGCATTTTTGTTTGTGGTGTCTTCTGAGAAGACTGTGATTTGCACCCCATCAATCAAGGAATCCAAGGTGCTGATCAAAGACCCTTCAATAAATAAAGTGTCTTCGGACAACACCTGTACGGGAGGCGGGCACATACCCATGTTATCCTGAAGAATGAGTGTAACGGTGCAATAGTCTTTATTGCCCGCCTCGTCGCTAACCCAGATTTTCACCTGCCTCGCCCCCAGGCTGTCACAGGTGAATCGGGAGGGTACGGCTTCAAATTTCAATTTATGCTTAGGCGTCAGATTGTCGTATGAACCCAAGTCGAATTTCTTCGGGTCCACAATGGTATAAACACCATCGGTATGCCAGGCGATCACGGTAATCAACGATCCGATGCAATAAGGGGTAGGAGCCGTCTTGTCCAGTACGGTGACTGTCGTAGAGCAGGTATCCTTATTGCCGCAGGCGTCTTTGACGGTGAAGGTGACCCTGGTTTTACCAACCGGGTATATGCCGCTGGCGTCGGCCCCGGGGGAAGTCGCATAAACGGAATTATGAGTGATGACTGTTTTGCCGCTGCACGAACTGGTCACCTGGGGCACAGGGATATCCACCCATGCGGATTGTGTATAGGATTCCTGACCCACCGAGATATCCGGGACACAGGTAATATCCGGCTTGGACCGGCTTACAATTTTAATCAACTGGGCATGGGTCCATTTTCCTGGGGTATTATAGCCATAAGCATTTGGATTATAAGTACACCAGTCAATAACGGTCCACCAGCGAACCACTTTTTTACAGATCCCGGTATCGTTGGGGAAATAATATTCTTCATCTTTATAACTGACGCCATATTTGGCACACGAATTTTCCTGGCTCACTTTGGGATAACCATAGGGCCAGGCCAGGTATTTGGGGTCTATGTTGTCGGTGCACAAGTCCGCCTCAAAATCTTTTGGCCACCAGATTTTGGCGTAGGTATTCCTCGGTTTTACCCAAACTCCGGTTTTACAAAAATATTCTTTACCGCAGCCGTCTACAATCTTCCATTCCACCCAGATGCTGCCGACCCCGCAATCATTCAGGGATTTGGAGATCCAGGGTCCATACAACCAATAGCTACCTCCGGTGACCTTGGGTTTCGGGTATTGCATGGTGTCTACCTGATCACAATACACCGTCGTTTCTTTGGGGCACCATATCGATATTGGGGAAGGGGAAGATGGATTGGTCACCCAGATGGTCTGGGTGCAATAGTACTTTCTTCCATAGTGATCCAGGATTTCCCAGCGCACCTCCACATATCCTTGCCCGCAATTCAGGTATTTGTAAATCCAGGGGCCATATAAGGTATAATAACCGCCGCGTACAACAGGCTTATCATAATACTTACCTGCCTGAAAAGCAGCATAAGTGATTTCCTTATCCAGCGGGCAATATATTTCAAGGGAAGCTTTTACGAGATTAGGAACAAGGAACACCACTACTCCGATACCAAGCACAATCAACTTTTTCATAGTATATCCTAATTTTAAGAAATTAAAAAATGGAGGATACCATAAATGTAGAAAAAGAGGCCTTGATCCATGACTGATTTAAGTTAAATTTAGCAGGTACATATATATATTTCCGCATTCAACAGCTGTATATGTATTGAAGGGTGATCAAGATGATCTTAAATATGCATGTTAAATAAAATATATAATCATTAAATTAAAAAAGCCCGGACCTGCCGGGCTTTAATAAGTAGGATCGAAAAATCTTTATTATTGGTTGTTCTTACCTATTACCGAAGCAATCCTGAAAGAAAGCGAAAGTTCATGGGAACCGTTGTTGTATTTCTGGAAATCCTCCAGGGCGACATCATATGAATAAAACAAGCGGAAGGTGTTGATCCTGGTTCCAAGCAAAAAAGACGTTTTACTGAAACCTCCGGCCGTATAAGTCAGGCCACCAAACAATTGTTCATCCAGGAAGGACAATCGAACGTTAAAATCGGTTTGAAAGGGAACATTCCTCAGCCTTTTGATCATGACCGAGGGTTCAACCGTGAAATTATAGTTTGCAATATTCCACCGATACCCCACCCAGGCAGTATAATATTTGAAGAAAGAACTTTCATCTGCAGTCGACTGAATATCATCAATCCTGGTCCTGACCAGGTCCACCACCGACAAGCCAAACAAAAATTTCCCGTCATTTTCACCATAGATACCAAGGGATGCATTGAAAAAATTAAGTCCATCCGCAGCTGCGCGAATCAAAGGATCGGATGGATCAATGCCCGTGTCAAGAATTGCACCGTTGGCCAATTGGAATTTTTGGTACTGGGCCGCTAATCCGGCGTTCATTTTGACCGTTCCCATTTTAAACATATAGGCCAAGCCAGCCTGGCCCCGAAACCGGTTGAGATCACCTGCCTTATCATTATTCAAAAGACCCACAAATCCAAGTTTAGGTGCAATGGGTCCATTAAAAGCGAGGGTATAGGTTTGCGGGGATCCTGGAAATCCGGCGTGCGTGTTTCTGAAATTAAACAACAGCTCGTGATCCGGTAAAAATCCGGCATAAGCCGGATTGACGAGGATGGGATGAAATAAATACTGTGAATAAATAGCCTCTTCCTGCGCCTTCAATCCAAAATGCGCCGACCAAAAACAAAGGGTGAGGAATAAAAATTTTTTCATATTACTGTTTTTGTCCCGGGGTTGGGATGATTTGTACATATTTAATTCAGGGTCCTTAACAGGGTGACGTGGCCTTTGTAGATAGCACTGGTTACCCCGCTGGCATCTTTCAATACCCAGAAATAGACGCCATCTGGAAGGTTTGCCCCCTGTTGATCTGTACCCAGCCAGTTATTGGAATAATTATCTGCCTTGTAAACCAGTTGGTTCCAGCGGTTGAATATCAAAAGCTGGTTGGATAAAGTTTCCGCGCAATTAATGACAAACAATTCATTGATGCCATCCCCGTTTGGAGTAAATACGCGCAGGGAGGTAAAACATTCACTTCCGGCCGAGGCGCCAACGTTAAAAGCAGCATTGGCAGTACAGCCTCTTGAGTCGGTGACGGTGACCGAATAATTTCCCTGGGCCAAGCTGGTCAGGCTGCTGTTGGTCGAGCCATTGTTCCAGCGGTATTGATAGGAAGGGGTCCCCCCGGTGACAGTGGTTATGATTTCACCATCGTTTCCTGCGACGGTTACGGATTTTATCCTTCCCGTAATTTTCACCGCACTGGCCGGTTCTGTGAGTATAATGTCATTGGACGTTTTGGTTGCATTGGCGCCATCCTTGACGGTCACCTTGTAAGTTCCCGCTTTAAGTCCGGTAAGGTCTTCAGTATTGGCCGTGAAATTCCCAGGGCCTGTCCAGGCATAGGTAAAGGGCCCGGTCCCTCCGCTGATCGTAATATCAATGGCCCCGGTGGACTCGCCACTACAGGTGATGTTCGTCGGTGTGACGGAGGCGATATCCAGGACTGTGCTGGCTGGCCCAATGGCCACTGTCCCCGTTACTGTACAATTGGCTGCATCCGTTACTGTATAGGTATAGGAACCGGCAGCAAGATTGTTGATATCCTTTGTAGTGGCGTTATTGCTCCATTTATAGGTATAGTTCGTATTTCCTCCGGTAACGGTGAGGGTAATCACCCCATTGGTCTGGCCCTGGGCCGGGTCCGTTTTTGAAGAGGTAACGGTCAGGGCAGTTAAATTGACCGCGGCACTCAAGGTGGCCGTAGCCCCCGAACCATCCCTGACGGTGACATTATAGCTGCCCGCACCCACACCAGATAGATTCTGGTTGGTCGAATTATTGGTCCATGTATACGTCAGTGTACCCGTCCCTCCGGAGGTACTGATTTCAATGCCGCCGTTATTTTGCCCGGGACAGGGATGGGTGACCTTTGAAACGCTGACCGCCAGGGCCGCGGTACAATTGGAAGCGGTAATTGTTCCGGAATTTTTGGTTACCGTCAGCGTACCCGTGGTAGAATTAAATACGGTTTTGGTTGGATCATCGGTAAAATTGACGGTACCAGAACCGGGGCAAACCCCGGTGTATCTAAAACAAATTTCAAAAAGCGCTGTATTATCGGTGACGGTCTGGCCGGTCGTATTCTGATCAAACCAGACACAGACTAATTTACCGGAATTAACCAGGGCCTGGTTGAAACTTCCCTGATCAAATGAAGTCAGGCCGGAAAAATTCTGAATCTTGGTAAATTTTATTCTACTGGTATCCCAACCCATGGAAAACTGCATGGCGTTGATGCTTTTAAAGCCGGATACCCGCACCGGAACACATACCTCCTGGTCTTTGGCCACTTGAGCGCTGCCGGCACCGATCACCAATCCGGTAGGGGTCACTACCGTACCAATATCCACCTTGCCGTTTGTAATCGTTTCGGTACATTTCATGGCGTTTTTATCTGAAATTTCAATCGGCAGGGGGTTGTTGGAAAACTCAACAGCGCAAGATCTCCCATCTGCCCCGAGCAGTTTGAATTTTAAGGTAAAAATGACATCCCCGTTATTTTTGGAAGTGCCTTGCTGGTAATACCAGGAGGTCGTGATATAGCCTTGAGCCACTTTTGAAATATTAAAAGCACTGATGTTGAGGTCGGGCAATGCAAAATCCTGAAGGCTTACATATTGCAGGCAGGTAGGGTCCCAGCGCATGGTCCACTGGATACCTCCAATGTCAACAAAATCACGAACCGTGATCTTTACGGTAACTTCATCGTTTGTTTTTCCCGCTTCTGAAGATATGGTGAACTTCGGATTACCTGCAATCAGGTAGGATGAGCAAAGGAGGAAGAATATTAAACTGCGTAAGAAATTCATGGATATCAGTTGTTTAACACTTTACAAATTATAATTTATCAAAGGGAGGCAAAGATATGGGCTTTGCCGGCTTCCTTCAATAACGATTTTAAATCAGGTTTCATTGTTAATAACACCTTGGTTTTGAGTTAATTCGTTACACAGGGGTCTATCTCTCGAGGATTATTCAACCAAAATCGTTCCAATTTTTAAGTTTTGGTAAAATAAAAAGAGCCGCAAGTAAAAACTTCCGGCTCTTATATTATTTTCAGACAGAAAACCCCAGGAAAAATTCAGGTCAATCGACCAGTATCATTTTCCTCGTGGCCCCAAAATCTTTAGTCTCAATGGTATAATAGAGCACCCCTGCCCCAGTCAGTTCATTGCGGTTCACTTTCAGCTGGTTGTAACCTTTTACACCATCCTGATTGTACACCCGCACTACTTTACCGGTTACATCGGTGATTTTCAGGCTTACTTTGTCAGATTTCGGCAATTCATAACCAATTACCGTCGTTGCTTTAAACGGGTTAGGTGTATTCTGATGAAGGGCATATCCGG
>CAYOPD010000032.1:0-39482 GCA_964405735.1 uncultured Saprospiraceae bacterium
ACATGGTGGCTAAAATGGCAGATAAAAAAAAACCCCACTGACAAGGACTGTCAGAGAGGTATGAACACACTATGAGAACACCCTATTCTTATGTCAAATTTGATGGTGATCACTTATTTAAGCATCACTTCACAAATTTAAAACATATTTGATATACTTTGCAAACAATTCTTTAGTTTTTTTCAATGATTCTGAAAAAATCCATCGACGATGTACTGCAGGCAGCCCGGGTTGAGGAAGTTGTTGGTGATTTTGTCAACCTGAAGCGGAGCGGGGCCAATTTACTGGGTCTATGCCCCTTTCACCATGAAAAAACCCCATCCTTCTCAGTCTCTCCCTCAAAGAATATTTACAAATGTTTTGGCTGTGGAAAAGCCGGGGGCCCGGTGCAATTTGTCATGGAGCATGAATCCTGTACTTTTCCCGAAGCTATCCGTTATTTGGCCAAACGGTACAACATCACCCTGGAGGAAAGGCAGGAACCCAAGACCGAACAGGAATACCAGGAAGAACTAAAACGGGAATCCTGGGGACTGGTCAATGACTATGCAGCCCGGTTGTATCATGAGGCTTTATTCGACCATCCTTCCGGGAAAAGCGTTGCAATGCCTTATTTTAAAGAACGCGGCATCCTGGAAAGCACCATAAAAAAATTCCAGCTGGGATATGCCCCGGATCAAAAAGATTACCTTATTCAGCATGCCCGGGAACAGGGTTACAACCTTGCCTTGCTCCGGGACCTTGGATTGACCAACAAGAACGATCTTGATTTTTTCAATCACCGGGTCATTTTCCCCATTCATAACCTGGCGGGTAAAGTGATTGCGTTCAGCGGCAGAAAGATTGGACAGGGGGATTTCGGCCCCAAATACATGAACAGCCCGGAAACCCCGCTGTATTCCAAAAGCAAGGTGCTCTATGGCATGCACCTGGCAAAAGCCGGCATCCGGTCAAACGATGAATGTATCCTGGTCGAAGGATATACCGACGTGATTGCCCTGCACCAGGCCGGCATCCAGCACGTCGTGGCCTCTTCCGGCACTTCCCTCACCGTGGATCAGATTCGGCTGATCAAAAGGTTTACTTCGAACATCAAAGTCCTATACGACGGGGATGAGGCAGGCATTAAAGCCACCCTGAGGGCCCTTGACCTGATCCTGGATGAGAATATGAACGTGAGGCTGGTTATCCTGCCTCCGGAAGACGATCCCGATTCCTACCTGCAAAAAAACGGCTCAGAAGCGTTTAAAAAATATATGACCGAAAAATCGGTCGATTTCGTGCTGTTCAAGGCCTCCCTCATCAAAAAAGAATATAAAAACGATCCCGTAAAAAAATCGGAAGGCATCGCCGACATCATACAAACCATTGCACGCATCCCCGATGCGATCAAACGATCAACCTATATACAGATCTGTGCCCAGGAACTGGAAGTACCTGAAAATATCCTGATCTCCGAAATCAATAAAAAAATCCGTAAAGAGATTTTTCAGCGCCGAACCGGAACCCAGGGGGTGGATTCAGACCACGCGCAGGCCGGGCAAAAAACAGATTTCACTCCGGCCGAGCCCCAGTTGCTCCCATCCACAGATTGGGATGAACATCAGGAGCGTTCCCTGATCCGGGTCCTTGTACTCTATGGCCATTTACCGATCGATGATGGCACCGACAAGACCATGGCCCAATATATTAATCAGAATATGGATGATTTGTACGACGCCTTTGAAAATAAATTGTATGAGAAGGTATTGAAGGAATACATGCACCAATTGAGTGAAAACAGGCCCGTCGATACTCATTATTTCAGCAGCCATCCGGATGCAGACATCCGTAACCTGGCCATTGAATTCTGTTCAAGCCCCTACGTGTACAGCCACAACTGGTCAGACCGCTGGGAAATGGAATTACAAACCCAGAAACATCCGGATCAGAATTATGTAAAGGATTGTTTTCAAAGCATTCTCCGATTTAAACTTAAAAAGGTACAAAAAATGATCGCGGACAATAAAAAACTCCTCGATTCACCCGAATTGGATGAAATGCACCAACTGATCTACCTCAAATCCCAGCATGAATTGCTGAATTACCGTAATGAACTGGCTGAGATGCTTGGGATGAGGGTGTTTTCTTAGGGTTGAGGCAAGAGGTTGGGGGTTTGAGGACCCTTTTGCTCCTTTAGCCCTTCATCCTTCGCCTTTCTCCGTTCCTCCCTTAATCCACCCATTCCGCAACAAAAAGATTGGTATCCCGGTTGCCTCCATTAAATCGGTTGGAGGCAAAAACCAGGTATTTCCCGTTGGGGGAAAACATGGGGAAGGAATCGAAGGTCTGGTCGAGGGTCACCTTTTCCAGGCCGGTACCATCTTCATGGATCATAAACAAATTGAAGGAATAACCCCTGCTGGCTGCATGGTTGGAGCTAAAAAGGATCCTTTTGTTATCCGGCAGGTAATAAGGAGCCCAGTTGGCTTTACCCAGTTTGGTCACCTGTTTCAATCCGGAACCGTCCGTATTGCAGACAAAAATTTCCATCTCCGTGGGCTGAACCAGACCTTGTTTTAAAAGGTCAAGGTATTCTTTCCTGGCTTCTTCGGTCTTTGGGCGGGAAGCCCGGAATACCAGTTTGGAGCCATCCGGGGAAAAGAAGGCGCCGCCATCGTAACCCAGTTCGGAAGTCACTCTTTTCACGTTTTTACCATCGGTATCCATGGTATAGAGGTCGAGGTCTCCGTCACGAACGGAGGTAAACACAATTTTATCGCCCTTTGGGCTTACCGTGGCTTCGGCGTCATAGCCCGGATGGTCAGTAAGTCGGGACACAATCTTACCTTCCAGGTCGGATACATAAATATCAAAACTTTCGTATACCGCCCAGACATACTTTCCACTGGAGCGTTCAGGGGCAGGCGGACAGGCGCTCCCGGCAGCATGGGTGGAGGAGTACAATATTTTTTTATTGCCCGGCATAAAATAAGAACAGGTTGTCCTTCCCTTGCCCGTGCTGATGCGGATGGGCTTGTTGTTTTTGAGGTCGGCCTTGCCGGGGGTCATCATAAAAATCTGATCGCAGCCGTTTGACCAGGGACCGAAATCACTCTGGAAAGTCAGGTGCTTGCTGTCAAAACTCCAATAGGCTTCTGCATTATTGCCGCCAAAGGTCAGTTGGGTAATGTTTTTAAGATGTTTTTCTCCATCGTAACGGAGGGGATCTGTCCCATCTGTCCGGGTAATGGCAGCCGGCGGACTGCAGGTGATCATTAAACTGAAGGCAAGAATAAAGCCTCCTTTAAAATAAAATTTCGGCATCCTCTTTTAATTTTGAGCCCATGATAATCGGCATAGGTGGGGTAAGCCGGGCAGGCAAAACGACCTTGTCCGAAAAGTTAAAAAAACGGCTCAAAGGTAAATCGATTAAGCTTTTCAATCAGGACGATTTTGTTAAAAAAACCGGTTTGCCGGTTATCCATAACCATGTCGACTGGGAACATCCGGATTCCATAGACTGGTGGAGACTGAAAAAGGAGGTGAAAGCTGCCCGGGAAACGACTGACATCATCATTGTGGAGGGCCTCTTTGCTTTTTATGACCGGGCCATGGCCAGGCAATATGACCATTCGGTTTTTGTCCAGATAGACAAGGATGTCTTTTTTTCCAGGAAACGCCAGGATCTCCGATGGGGAAAAGAACCCGAATGGTTTATCCGTCACATCTGGAACAGTTATCAGAAATACGGGAAACTTCCGGATGAAATCAAACGGGTGATCTGGGTAAGTGGCACGGCGACTGCCGATCTGGAACCCTTAGTCCAGCTTATCCGGGCAGAGGCCACCCCCGGATCGGTGTAGATTATTTTTGTTCAAGGATTTTTCAATTGGCATTTTTCAGCGAAATAATCCGTAAAACGCCTCAGGTCCGTAGACAACTCTTTATTGCCGGTAGCCCTCAGGTAGGTATCCGCCAGGCTCCTGAGGGTAAAATACATCATCCGGTTCATCTCATGCACCTGCATGTCTTTGGTCCACAAATCGATTTTGAGGGTATCCCCGCTGGTGGCATCGTAGAGCGATAGCAGAAAAGCTCTTGCCTCCTGGCTTTTACCCGCTTCAGGTCCGTCCTCCGCCATCCAGTGAATGGCCGAGGGGATGTCCTGCTCATCGAGGCTGACCTCAAGGACAATTTTATTATTTCGTTGATCCATAGCGCAAAGAAACAGCGGAAATTTCGTCAGTTCCCTTCTTTTTTACCCATTTTGGCCATCATCTGGGAAGGATAATAAAACACTCCGCTCCGGGTGCCCTGGGCCGCTTTGACCATCGAAAGGGCTACTTTCTCCCCTTCTATCGGGGTGATGCCTGCAAACATTTTCGGGCCAAGGAACCGGAGGGCCATTCCTGCCCCGGCCGCAAAGGATTCCATGGGCCTCACTTCTTCCCTGCTTCCGATCAGGACCGATGGCCTGAAGATGTGAATGCTCCAGAAGTCCCTGCACCGCACGGCCTCCTCAATTTTGCCTTTGACCTGATTGTAAAAAAAGACGGAAGACGAATCCGCTCCGAGCGCCGATACCAGCATGACTTGTTTCATCCGGTGCAATTCAGCATATCCAACGAGGTCGGCGATATACTCGAATTCCATATGATAGAAGGCTTTTTTGGAACCGGCCTTTTTCATTGTGGTACCCAGACAGATAAAAAGATCGTCGCCCCGGATCTGGCCTGCCCAGGACGGCATGTCTTCAAAATCTACCTGGAGGGATGTCAGTTTCTCATGCCGGAATTCAGGAATTCTTCGGCCGAAGACCAGGACGGAGGAATATGCCGGGTGATTCAACAAGTAGTCCAGGCAATATCCACCGATCAGCCCTGAAGCCCCGAAAAGCACTGCCTGCTTGGTCGACGATTTGATCACCACATCCTGATTCATCCCGGCGAAGATAAATGACCAAAAGCTTAATTTTGGCCGGTATTTAATCAGCCCTCAAGACAAAGCATGAAAAGATATTTGAAAATCCACGATGAGGATAATGTAGTCGTTGCCCTGGAAGAAATCAAAAAACTGGATAAAATCGAATTCAGGGACCAGGCTATCCTGATTTCGGAAAACATCCCGGTCAAACACAAGATCGCCATAAAGGATTTTCTCCGCGGTGAACCGGTGAAAATGTATGGGCTCACGGTGGGCAGGGCCAAGGCACCCATACTCAAGGGGTCCCGGATAAGTATAGAAAATACAGAGCACGCCACGGAATCCTTTGATACCATCCAGAAAAAAACAGATTGGAAAAAACCGGATATCAGCCATTTCAAAGGGAGGACCTTCCAGGGATACCA
Organism: uncultured Saprospiraceae bacterium; assembly: GCA_964405735.1. Classification (GTDB taxonomy): domain Bacteria; phylum Bacteroidota; class Bacteroidia; order Chitinophagales; family Saprospiraceae; genus JADJLQ01. Next base: position 5,331 of record CAYOPD010000032.1, read on the forward strand.
TCGTGCAGACGGTTCCGTGGGAATCCGCAATTATTGGATCATCCTCCCCCTCGTTTTTTGCGAAAAGCGTAATGTCGCCGTGATCCAGGATTCCCTGATCAAAGCGCTTGGCTACCAGACTTTCGAGGAATTCGGGGTAGATACCCGGCAACTGGTTGAATTATACCAATCCGGCGCGGCCGCCCCGGAACTCCTTCAAGCCGATATTCTCAGAACCCGGGCTGAAATCCGCAAAAGCCGGGTTTTTAAAAATATTGATGGCATCAAAATCCTCAATCACGACATGGGGTGCGGTGGAACCCGGCAGGATGCGGATTCCTTGTGCCGGCTGCTTGCGGGTTATGTCCTCAATCCAAATGTGGCTGGAGCCACGGTGTTGAGCCTGGGTTGCCAAAATGCCCAGGTCTCCCTTTTCCAGGAAGCCCTCGACCGGTTTAATAACAACCATGGCAAACCCGTTTATATTTTTGAACAGCAGAAGTATTCATCGGAACGTGAACTGATTGCGGATGCGGTCAAAAAAACCTTCTGCGGCCTGATTGAAGCGAACAAAATCGAAAGAAAACCGGCCGGCCTGAGCCATTTGAGTCTTGGCCTGGAATGCGGTGGTTCGGACGGCTTTTCCGGTATAACCGCCAACCCGGCCCTGGGCCATGCCTCCGACATGATCGTTACCCTGGGCGGAACCACCATCCTCTCAGAATTTCCCGAACTCTGCGGAGCGGAACAAGACCTGATCAACCGTTGTGAAACCCACGCAAATGCAGAAAAATTCGCCCAACTGATGAAAACTTACAGCGCCAGGGCGGAAGCCATAGGTTCCGGTTTTTATGCCAATCCATCCCCCGGCAACATCCGGGACGGACTGATCACGGATGCCATGAAATCCCTGGGTGCTGCCCTCAAGGGAGGAACCGCCCCGGTAAAAGGCGTTCTGGATTATACTGAACGGGTTTCGGAAAAGGGATTTTACCTGCTGTGCACGCCGGGCGGAGATGTGGAATCCACAACGGCCATGACGGCGAGCGGATGCACCATGATTGCCTTTACTACCGGGCTGGGTACCCCCACCGGAAACCCCGTAGCGCCAACCATCAAGATTGCAACAAATACTGCATTAGCCCGCAGGATGCCAGATATCATTGATATCAATGCAGGCACCATTGTGGATGGAACCGACACCATTCAGACCAAAGGCGCAGAAATCCTGGAATATGTCATCAAGGTTGCAAGCGGTGAAGCCATTCCCCATGCTGAAAGGCTGGCCCAGGACGATTTTATTCCCTGGAAAAGGGGGATCAGTTTGTAAGTTTGAGATTTGAGATTTGAGCTATTAGATGTCAGCTATGTGCTACTCCTCCTCGTTCCTCCCAGAACTTTTTCTCTCTTCACCGTTCACCATTAACTCTTGACCATAAACCTTTCGCCCCGGCAAGTTGACTGAAATTGAGCCGGATTTGGGGTTTAGAAGTCATTTCCTTTTCTCCCGTCTCCCTTCCTCCTTTTCTCCTGCCCCCCCTGAACTATTGCACCTTTCGCCTTTCACCGTCAACCGTTCACCGTTCGCATACTCTTCTTAGCCCCATCCACGGCCGCTTTGGCGCTTCCTGCAAATACATCCTTCCCATTGATCATCACCGGCCTTTTGAGGAAGGTATATTCTGAAAGGATGAGTTTCCGGTAATCCTTCTCGGTCAGATCTTTTTCCGCAAGGCCCATTGATTTATATTTCAGGGCCCTCCGGCTGAAGAGTGCCTCATAAGAGCCAAGCACACGGGCTGCATAATCCAATTCCGCGGAACTGATGTTTTTTTCTTTGATATTCTGAAGGGTATAATCCTTCCCCGGTTTCCATTCCTTTAAAATTTTCTGGTTGGTGTTGCAGGTCGACAAATGAAAGATCTTTTTCATGGCGCAAAGATAGGGGTATAATACCTGCTTCCAAGGCACTTCGGTCGGATGAAAAGTTCGAAGACAACAAATACGCATTTGCCTCTTACAGCCCAGCCGGATGTTCCTATTGAGTGAACACGCGGGATTGGCAGGATTGCTTTAAATTTAGGGCTGAAATCCCGCGGCAACTGATCCATGGCCATCGCTCCATCCGAACTCATTCTTAATTCCAAAGGCCATATTTATCATCTGGATCTGCATCCCGATATGGTCACCCCGGTATGCATTACGGTAGGCGATCCGGAGCGGGTGTCCATGGTGAGCCGTTATTTCGACCAAATAGAAGTCATACGCACTCACCGGGAATTCATCACCCATATCGGCCGGTTGGGTCCCAAAAGCATCATGGTAATTTCCACCGGTATCGGCACGGACAATATTGATATCGTCCTGAATGAGATGGATGCCCTGCTTAATATTGACCTGGAGAGCAAGATGCCTAAAAAACACCCCACCTCCATCCGGTTCATCCGCGTAGGCACTTCCGGTTCCTTCAATCCGGACATTCCTGTGGATTCCCATGTGGTCAACCCGCTGGCATTCGGCATCGATTCCCTTATGAAATATTATCCCGGATATAAAATCAGTCCGGATGCGGATTGGCTGAACATGTTGGAACCAGCTGCCCGGGACCTGTTTTCCGAAGCATACCTGGGCTGGGCCAATGAAGACCTGGAGAGGTCCATTGGCAGCGGGATGCACCGGGGGATAACCATCAGTTGCCCCGGATTCTATGGCCCGCAGGGACGAAACCTGCGCCTGCAATCGCGAATCACTCCTCACCTGCTCGATCAACTGGCTACCATCGAATATGGAAACCTTCCCTTTACCAATTTTGAAATGGAAACAGCCGGACTTTATTCCCTGTCCAAAGCCCTGGGTCACCATGCCGTGAGTGTAAATACCATATTGGCTAACCGGCTGCATGGTCAATTCAGCAGAGACCCGGAAAAATCAATGGACACCCTCATCCGGGAGGTGCTCGAAAAAATAACCAAGCTGGAATAAAACGGCTATCAGCTATTCGCTTTTTTGTGGTCAGCCAAAAACTGGGCCAGGCCGATATCGGTGAGGGGATGTTTCAACAATCCAAGGATAGCCGGTAGCGGACAGGTGACCACATCAGCGCCTGCCTTTGCTGCAGCGACGATGTGCAGGGAATTGCGGATAGAGGCAGCCAGGATCTGGGTTTCATAACCCTGGAGTGAATAAATCTCGGCGATCTCGGCGATCAACTGCATGCCATCCCAATTGGTATCATCTATACGGCCAATGAACGGCGACAGATAGGTGGCGCCGGCTTTGGCAGCCAGGATGGCCTGCCCGGCACTGAACACCAGGGTACAATTGGTGGCTATTTTATGATCTGAAAAATATTTTATGGCTTTGATCCCTTCCTTGATCATGGGAACTTTAACAACAATATTTGGGGCCAGGGAGGCCAGTTCCTTTCCTTCACGGACAATCCCTTCAAAATCCGTGGCAATGACTTCTGCACTGACGTCTCCGTCCACCAGTTTGCAGATAGCCTGGTAATGTTTGATGATGTTTTCTTTGCCGGTAATGCCTTCTTTGGCCATCAGGGACGGATTGGTCGTAACCCCATCCAGTATACCAAGGTCTTTGGCTTCCCGGATCTGGTCCAGATTTGCGGTATCAATAAAAAACTTCATGAGTATCGAAGAGTAAAATTAAAAATATAATATATTGGTATTCAACAGGAAAAAATCAAAAAAATGGTGAGAAATCATACACATCGCTCAACCGTTTTATCCTTGCTGCCTTTCGACCCTGGGGAGGTTCAACAGGAGCTGATTGTATAATTCTCACCGGGGCCAAAGGTAATGGAATTGTTTAATTGCGGAATTGCGGAATTGTCAAATTGTTGATTACTGCCCTACTGACCCCTGACTACTGATTCCATCTTCTTCCTGAACGGTTTCCACACTTCCTCCAGGCCTAAGGGCAGGCAGATGATGTTTAAGGCAACCTTTTTTACAGGGTGTACGAACTGGATCTTGCAGCAATGCAAAGCGATACCCGGGGCCTGGAACTTGCTTCCGTATCTTTTGTCACCAAGGATGGGGCATCCCATATAAGCCAGTTGGGCCCGGATCTGGTGCCTCCTCCCTGTGATCAATTCTATACCCAACAACTGATATTCATCGCTGACAGACAGAATCGCATATTTCAGGATGGCTTCCTGATCCTTGTCGCTGCCTTGCCGCTGGCTTACCGTCATTTTATATTCCTCCCCTTTTCTGGAAAAAAAATGAATGAGTGTCCCTTCCATGGGCATTTTATTTTTCTCCGTGACGGCAAAATAAAACTTCCTTACTTCCTTCTTACGCAGCAGTTCGTTGAAGCGTTCCTGTCCTTTGGAAGTTTTGGCCAGAATCAGGACGCCGGTGACGGCCTTGTCGAGCCGGTGAAGAACTCCGATAAAGGCTTTACCCGGTTTTTTATCACGTTTGCCTATATAATCCTGCAGCCTGGTGATGACTCCATCCTCCTCCGTCGATTCTGCCTGAACGGGAATGCCTGCCGGCTTAGAGATCGCGATATAGTGGTTATCTTCGTACAAAATATGGGGAGTCCATTCCATGATCAGAAGCGTGAAGGTAGGGAAATCAGCATTGCTTTTTCCCCCTGCCCCAACGACACGTTTATGATGGATGCCCTGGTCAATGGAAAATTGACCACCAGCCTGGATTTTAAAGTTCATTTAATGGATATCCAGCAACTCAATCAGTCCGCAATGTCCGGGGAATACGATGTCACGAAAATCAGCGTAGCCGCCTACCCGCTGGTTTCGGATCATTATGACCTCTTGGATGCCGGAGCAGCTATGGGTTTTGGATGCGGTCCACTGGTAGTAGCAAGGACACCGCATCTTGCTGACGACATTGGTCACCTTAAAATCGCCATCCCGGGCAGGCATACCACAGCAAATTATTTGTTCCATCATTTTTTCCCGGAAGCTTCCAACACTTTTTTCACTGTTTTTTCTGAAATTGAAAGCCTGGTAGTGTCGGGCGAAGCCGGTGCCGGTGTGATCATTCACGAAAGCCGGTTCACTTACCGGCAGAAAGGATTGTTTTGCATCGCCGACCTGGGTGCACTCTGGGAAGAAAAATTTCATCTGCCGCTGCCCCTCGGAGTCCTGGTTTGCCGTAAATCATTGCCGCTCTCAGACAAAGAAACCATCAATGACCTGATCCGGGCCAGCATCCGGTACGCCTTTGATCATCCGGAAGCATCATCAGAATATGTATTAAATCATGCCCGCGAAATGGACCCGGAAGTGGTAAAACAGCATATCGCATTGTATGTCAATGATTACAGCCTTTCCATGGGGCCGGCCGGCAGGGAAGCCATCGATTTCCTTATTCACAATGAAAACCTGATCCAAAAATAGATATCTGTGTTACGCGAAGAAGCCATCTCGAAAGTGCTGGAAGAAGCTTACAAGCACGAAAAAATGAATTTGTACGATGCCTGTTTCAATTTGTTTTCAGAGTCCGAATCCCATCTCAGCGATTGTAAGGCCTATGCGGATGAACTCATCGATGAAAAGCTGGCCAAATACATAGACGAGAAAAAAACCATGCTGGAGATTACCAATTATGGTAAATTCTGGATGCTCAAGGGCGGGTACATCGAATACCTCAAACAAAGTGAAAAGAAGATCAAAACCGAATCGACCTCCCGGGAGGACCGGCTCGAAGAAGAACTGGTTGAAGCACGATTAAAGTTCACCCGGTACCGCATCAAGACCTTCTGGATTTCATTTTTGCTTTCCATTCTGGGATTTCTTTTTTCCCTGATCAGCCTGATCGTCGTTTTCTTAAAACTAAGGTCCTGAGTATTACCGGGCTACTACCAGTTTCTGACTGTATTGCCCCGCTGCCGTTAAAATGCGGGCCAGATAAACACCCGGCGCATAGGCGGAGACATCCAATTCAAACCGGTTTCCCAAAAATGAAGCCTGGTCGATTATCCTGCCTGAAAGGTCCACGATATTCAAGACCCCTTCCATGTTTTTTTCTCCGGTCGTAATAATCGCCCGCTGTCCTGCGGGATTAGGAAAAATTTTTAAGTCAACATCCGAATGCAGGGAACGATTGGAGGTGCTGAAATCACTGGCCAGGTCAGTCTGGTACCAGGCCAATCCACCCCGCTGGTTTCCTGCAATCAGGTCCAGTGTGCCATCGCGGTCCAGGTCAGCAAGTGCTATATGGGTTTCTTCGCCCTCGTGTATTCTCCCCCAATAGGTTGAAACCAGATTAAAAGGCAGGCTGGAAGCCGTGGGAGTTTCGTACAACAGGATATCCTGGGCACTTGTACCTACCGCCAAATAACGTTTTTGTTTACTTTGGAAAAAGAAGGGGGATGAATTGCCTGTGGCGAAACCCGGCACCCGGGTATCGATAGCACCCAGGTTTTCCAGGTTTGGGACCGAGGAAAATTTGGCTGAGGAAGGGCTCCCCGTATTTTTAAAAAAATTGATATTCCCATTTCTTTCTCCGACCACCAGGTCCTGCAAACCGTCGCCGTCCAGGTCTACGATAGCAGGCACGGCATACTGACCCACATCAATCCCACTGAATTCAGGAACGATGGCATTAAAAACCATGGGCTGGTTCCTGCCACCTGTATTTACGGCATAATACAAATGCCCCAAAACCTCACCGACCAGCAGATCAAGATCTCCGTCTCCGTCCAGGTCGCCAAAAGCGGGGGCAAAACTGTTCGCGTCCGGTGTAAATTTTCTGAAATTTAACCAGTTGCTATCAGCTAATTGGAATGAAGGATTTGTGCTGGTTCCCACATTGGTGAAGAGGGTCAGTGAAGCCCGGGTGAGGCCATTGCGGTCAAAATAACCTCCGGATCCCACTACCAGGTCCGTCAAACCATCCGCATTGACATCGGCAAGTGCTGGATACGTATTTTCTCCCAGGTCAATCATCTCGTCCACGAGGAAGGAATTGCTGGAATATTGAAAATTTTGTTTGATCACCGGATCTGGATCGTACTTCCACAGGCAATGGTAATTGTCGGAGCCAAACTGGAAATTGGAAGCTGCAAAAAGTTCTTTTTTACCATCATTATTGATATCGGCCAGGAAAGGGCTGACGAAATAGGGTATATCCACGGATACCGAGTTGGAAGGAAAACGGATTTCCTGGGCATCCATGTATGCAACAACCGTATCTCCCCCATTTCGGAGGTAAATAAGTCCGGAGGAAGAAATATCTCCTACCAACAAATCATAATCCCGGTCGCCATCGCGGTCAAATGCCAGCAAGGTGGAACCGGCATGCCTCACTTCAAGCGAAGGCACAAGCCCGGAGGCACATTTGTCCTTATTATTACTGAGGGTGATGTTTTCTGAGAATCCGTCTTCCACGAATTTTCCATAACAAAACTCCCCTATTATAAAATCGAAACTTCCTGGAATTCCTTTTTTATCCGCAGCCAGGTTTTTATACCAGATGACCAGGCTGCCGCCGGTTTCATAACTGAGGACATCGAGATCCCCATCCCGGTCAATGTCTTCGACAGCGGGATAATCGATATTGCTTACATAGAGATTGAGCCGGCTGGATCCGGAGGTATAAAACAGGATATTGGCACGGTCATTGGGGAAACTGCGTTTTATCCATTGCAGCGGGCCAGTCCCGGTCTGACCGTCATATACGTCTATCCCGGCGATCCCTGGCGCAGTGGAATATGAAAAGAGGTCCTGGATCCCGTCGGCATTGTGGTCCTTAAATACCACCCATTCCTTAATCCTGGGAAAATTTATTTTCAGATCCGGACGGTAGACCAGTTTCCCCTCCCAGGTAAATGGAAGCCAGGCCCCGCCAGACCGGTCAAAGACCACGAGATCCGTATTCCCATCCCGGTTGAGGTCTGCATTATTGATTTGAGGGGCGTTGAGTCCACCCGCCCAGGGATAAAGAAGAGTTTTGTTTCCTATTTTCACTGGAAAATCAAGCGCTTTAAAAACCTGTCCCCCTGCCTGGGAACAAAAAAATAAAACAAAGAACAGGAGGGAAAAGCCGGATCGAAACTGCATACGCGAAAATAAACGAAATAAACACTGCATGGATGATCATTCGTGGCGGGAACGCGCATAACCATGATCGCCTGATCCGGCTTTTACTCTGGGCATTCGATCGGTTACAGGCCTGGTTTCGGAGGGCTGCGGGCTTGCCTGGTCGAAAGCCGTAAGGCCTTAAAGGCGATTCCCCTATTTTTAGGGCATGAAAAGGCGATGTTTATTTCTCCTGGGATTCTGTTTTATTTCCCTCCAGGCAGTCCGGGGCCAGACCATATCCGGAACCGTGACCGATGATAAGGGGCTTGCCATGCCTTTTGCCACCATCCAGGTAACAGGAACGGATAAAGGGGGTGTTTCCAACCAGGATGGGTATTACAGCATCCAGATCAGTCCGGGAGCCTATCAGTTGCGTTTTCAGTTTGTAGGTTATAAGAACCTCGATACCCTGGTGACGATTGCCAACAGGGACCTGACGATCAACATCCGCTTGCGGCCGGAAGCGTTGACCCTGCCGACCGCCATCATCGACGGCAGCAATGAAGATCCGGCGTATACCATCATGCGGAGAACGATTGCAAAAGCCCCCTATCATGCCAACCAGGTTGAGACCTACCGGGCCTTGGTTTATATCAAAGGCAGTGGCCGCCTGCTCAAAACCCCTTTCCTATTTCGCAACCGGATCAAAAAAGAACTGGCCAAGGAAGGCATCGATTCCACGGTAGCCTTTACCCAGGAATCCGTTTCCCGCTTATCCTACAAAAGGCCCGGACAATACCGGGATACCGTGATCTCCGTCCGTTCCACCGGAGATGCCAACAATACCAGTCCGATGAGTTTTGTGTATTCCAGCTTCTATGACGCCAAAGTCGCGGGCGCGGTCTCTCCGCTCGCGCCCAATGCTTTTCAGATCTATACTTTCGAATACATGGGTTATATCGAAGACCACGGCAAGGTGATCAATAAAATCAAGGTGATGCCCAGGGGGCGCGGAGACCAGGTGTTTGAAGGCATGTTGTACATCACCGATCAGCTCTGGAGCATTCACAGCCTGGACCTGGTGACCTCGCTCTGGGGCATCCGCTTTGCCATCAAACAGGTTTTTGCCCCAGTAGGGGATGAAGTCTGGATGCCAATCGACCAGATTTATGATGTCACGGGAGATGTTTTTGGATTTGGTTTTGCCTACAAATACCTGGCGCACCTTTCGGGCTATACCATCACCCTCAACCCGGATATCCGGGTACCGGTCGTGGTGCTGGATGATAAAATCGATAAGCTTGAATCCAAAGCGGCCAATGATAAAATCAACAAAAACCCTTCCCCCCTTGGTTTTTCAGGGCTGGAACCCGGGCAGGAGCTGAGTGCCAAACAACTGAAAAAAATGATGAAGGAATACAATAAACGGGAACTCGATCAATTGCCGGCAGCCGATACGGTTTCCATTTCCTTCAATGAAAGCAAACAGACGGTGGACACACAGGCGTACAAGAGGGATTCCCTCTACTGGGCCGAGATCCGCCCCGTGGCACTCACCGTTCACGAAATCAGGGGTTATAGCCGTATGGACAGCATTTCGAAAGTGGACAAACAGAAAGCATCAGAAAAAAATGAGGACTCAACGACCCTGAACCTCACCATGGGTCCTGACGGGACCCGGATGAACGTTACTAAAACCCATGCTGCTTTCAAACTGCAGCATCTCTTGTTCGGATCCAGGTACAAACTGGGAAAGACCCATTATATCTCCATATTGCCCTCGATCGGAACGTTCAATTTTAATACGGTCGACGGTTACCATGCCGGTTTTGGAATGGAAACCGGGAATATCAAAAAGAAGAATAAACCCTTTGAATGGAAAATCCGGCCTGAAATCCGGTACGCGTTCTCCAGGGAGGCGGTCAACTGGAGATTATCCGGGGTGCTCCAGAGAAAAACCGGGAAAACCGGAGATGAGCCCTGGTCCCTTAGGCTCGAAGGGGGCAATACCGTGGATTCGTATAATCCTTTCCTGCCTGAAAATTCTTATCTAAATGGCATCTATACCCTGCTCTTCCGCAAAAACTACCTCAAGCTCTATGAAAAAAAATACCTCGGTCTGTCCTATGAAAAAACCTTCTCCAGGTACCTTTCCATGAAGGCTTCTGCTGAATGGGCGGACCGCGGCATCCTGGAAAACAATACCAACTACAGTTTTTTCAACAGGAAGCGGATCTATTTAAGCAATCAGCCCAATACTTTTGAAAATATCGCTCCCCTGTTTGAAGCCCACCAGGCCCTGGTTTCTGATTTGTCTGTCCGCCTAGTCCCTTTCCAGCAATATGTGGCAAAAGGCAATGTGAAGGTCCTCGATGATTCAAAATCGCCGGTCATCACCCTGGGTTACAAGAGAGGCTGGGAGGCCGGAGACAGCCGCTTTGATCATCTTTACCTCGGGTGGAGACACCATATCGGCATAGGCGCGGGAGACGATTACGATTATGCCATCCAGGCCGGAACCTTTGTGGGAAATACCACACCCTATTTCCAGGATTTCGCGCAGTTTGCCGGCAACCGGTATGTATTCTCCCCTACTGATCCCGTAAAATATTTCCGCCTGCTGGATTACCATCTTTACAGCACCAATGATGCCTACATATCACTCCTCTCCAACTACCAGTTCCGCCGTTTCATTTTCACCACCTCACCCTGGGTGCGAAAAAAGGGCATCCGGGAAAACATCATGATCAATGCATTAAAGACCCCGGGAACGGACCTTTATACTGAATTTGGGTACAGCATCAATTATATCCTTCGCGTGCTCCGGCTTGAAGTGGTCACCGGATGGCAGGACATGAAGTACAAGGAAACGGGTTTCCGGTTTGGTATCGCCACCGGTTTTAAAAACTTGTTTAAGTTCTGAGCACGGTTTCATGACCGGAGGACCCAACGAAAGGGTTTAAGACCATTTGCAAACTTATCTTCAAATTGGTACATTAATCAGTTTGAAACCGGCCTATGGATTCTTATACAGATTTTATAATTTAGATGGACTAAAAACTCAATTATTATGAAGTTGAACTTTGTTTTCTTATTCTGCCTTTCTTCTACCCTGTCTTTTTCACAAATTGGGGAACAAGCAGTCCAGAAAGAGGCCCTGGCTTTCCTCGCATTCAACGAACAAGCCATCACCAGCCTGGCCAAGGCTATACCGGAAGACAAATATTCCTGGAGGCCTGCGGAAGGAGTTCGTTCGATCAGTGAAGTCCTCATGCATATCGCAAGTGGCAATTATTTTCTACTGATGAATATGGGAATAGCGCCTCCTTCCACCATCGATATGATGAGTATGGAAAAAGTGAATGGCAAGGACAAGGTGCTGGATGCCCTGCAAGCCTCTTTCAAGCATATCCAGGATAATCTTCTATCCTTTAAGGATTCGCAGATGCCGGAAAAGGTCAAGTTTCCATGGGCTGAAATGACCCGACATGCCGCCTGTTTTCTCTTAATCGATCACACCGGCGAACACAAAGGCCAGCTCATCGCCTATGCAAGGTCGAATGGAATTGTTCCGCCGTGGAGCAATTGAGTTAGGAGTTGATCAGTTGATCAGTTGACCGGTTGACCAGTTGACCGGTTGACCAGGGAAACCAAAGACCTTGACAGTTCAGGTCCAATGAGTCAACCGGCTCTGTGCGTCTGCCATGAGTTCAAAATAGCCAACCGGGAAGGAGGTAGATGCATTGTCTTTGCGATTCCTTAGCGTCTCTTTACGACCATTGCGGTTAAATAGCCCATATTTTCAATTCGTGGCGGAAGGTCACCTCCCCTCCACGTTCAGCCATTCACCAGTTTGCCAAATTGCTTTATCTTCATTCAACTAATATATCTTGAAATATGGGTGGAGATTTATTCAGAAAAAAATCAGTTGAAAAAATATTAAAAGATGCAGCGCTGACGGAGGATGAGGGCCTGTTTTCCCACCTGAAACGAAGCCTGGGTGTATTTGATCTTACTATACTCGGAATAGCCGCTATTGTCGGAGCTGGAATTTTCTCCACCATCGGCAAGGCCAGTTTTGACGGAGGGCCAGGCATAATATTTTTATTCTTATTCGCCGCCATCGCCTGTGGGTTCTCCGCTTTTTGTTATGCGGAATTCGCTTCCCTGGTACCGGTTTCCGGAAGCGCGTACACATACTCGTACGTGGCTTTTGGGGAATTCATCGCCTGGATCATCGGATGGAATTTGCTGATGGAATATGCCATAGGCAATATCGCCGTGGCCATTTCCTGGTCGGATTATTTCACCACCCTGATGTCCGGCCTTGGCATGCATATCCCCGAATGGCTGACCATGGACTACTGGACGGCACAAGCGCAGGCCGGGGAAGCGCAGCAACTGGCCTGGAATAACGCGCCCATGATCGGCAATGTGAGGATCATCTGTGATCTGCCGGCCTTTGGCATATCGGTATTGATTGCCTGGATCACCTATATCGGTATCCGGGAAAGCAAGGTTTCCGCAAACATCATGGTAGCCCTAAAAATGGCTGTGATCCTGATCGTCATTGTGGTAGGCGCGTTTTACATCAAGCCGGAGAACTGGTCTCCGTTTATGCCCAATGGCATCGGGGGCATATTGAAAGGAACGGCAGCGGTCTTTTTTGCTTACATCGGCTTTGATGCCCTCTCCACCATGGCGGAAGAATGCAAAAATCCGCAACGCGACCTTCCCCGCAGCATGATTTACAGCCTGATCATTTGTACAGTGATTTACATCATCATCGCCCTGGTGCTTACCGGCATGACCCATTATACCAACCTCAATGTGGGGGATCCGATGGCTTTTGTATTCAACCAGGTAGGACTGGATTGGCTCGCGGGAGTTATAGCGGTGAGTGCCGTCATCGCCACGGCCAGCGTCCTGCTGGTTTTCCAGGTCGGGCAACCGAGAATCTGGATGAGCATGAGCCGCGATGGATTGTTGCCTCCCGTATTTTCAAAGATTCATCCTAAATTTAAGACTCCGTCTTTTTCGACCATTCTCGCCGGTATCATCGTGGCTGTGCCTGCCTTGTTTTTAAACCTGGACATCGTAATCAGCCTGACCAGCATCGGCACCCTGTTTGCGTTTGTATTGGTCTGTGGTGGTGTCCTGGTCCTTGCCGGGGACCCGAATCGGATCCAGCCCCGTTTTAAAATCCCCTACCTCAATGCCAAATATGCAATGCCATTTATTGCTTTTGCCATTGTCTGGCTATTGGGTTTAAAGATCCTGCGCATGTATGGCGAGACGGGCTTTGCCCACATCATTCCATACCTGGTCTTTCTTGCCCTGACTGTTTATGTCGCCCTACTTTCCGTCCTGAAAAATTATTCCCTGATTCCGGTTTTAGGTTTGCTTTCCTGTTCGTACCTATTGTGCGAGTCTGGCGCCAGCAATTGGACTGCTTTTCTGATATGGCTCGCAGTCGGGCAATTATTGTATTTTGTATATGGTTTCAAACACAGTAAGTTAAAAGTCACCAATTAAAACAAACTCGATATGGATGGTCAATCATTATTAGCAACCCTGATCATCGGTGCCGTCATAGGCTGGCTGGCCGGTCAGGTTAAAAGAGGTTATGGTTTTGGTTTGCTGGGCAATATCGTTGTCGGCATCCTGGGCAGCTTTCTTGGCGGTTGGTTGTTTGGAGTCCTTGGCATATCCCTGGGAGCAGGCCTGGTGGGCACCATCATCACCGGCGTGATCGGGGCAGTGGTTTTGCTGGCTGTCATTGGGGTGATCCGGAGAGCCTGAGATTGCAGGGAGGTTTTGGAAATTTACTGGAATGAGGCAGTACAAACCTGCCTTCTGTTTATATTATTTCCAGTTCCGGTTCCAGTTCCCAGTCCGGGCCTCGATATATGCTGAAATTGCTGGAAAGCACCACCACAGTTCCGTTCAACCCGATCCTGACCGGTGGGAAATTAAGTGTAATGCATAAAATGATCGTTTTAAAGAGGGCGACGATAACTGTCATTTGATTTGCATGAGGAAGACAGAAGGGTTCTAATTGAAATAATTTTAGAAAGGTGATCATTTAACCATTCGTATGAAGGACCATCTAACGGATCAGGTAAGAACTGCCCGCATCACGGGCCTTTGGTATTTAACATTAGCAGTTACAGGAATGTTGGGCTTTTTAATAGTTCACCCTCAGGTGTATGATCCAAATGATCCTGGGAAAACACTTTTAAATTTAACCGGATCAGGGACCTTAGCGCGAATACGACTCTTGCTGGAATTCGCGATCGTGGTATCACAAGCTCTTGCAGCGGTTTGGTTTTATAAATTGTTTCGGAATATTGATGATTGGGGGGCATGGACCCTGGGTATCTGGGGAATGATGAATTCCGGTGTCATTATGATAAGTGCAGTTGCTATGGGTTCGGCAATCGATATTGCAAACCTGACTACGCAATCGCATGACGAAAAGATTGTATTGATACAACTTTTGTCGCGGTTGATCACGAATGCATGGGGAGTTGGGAGCCTCTTTTTCGGCCTTTGGCTCATACCCATGGGTTATATTGTATTGAGGTCGAATAGCATGCCACCATGGCTGGGGCGTATCTTGATCATTGGTGGTTGGGCTTACCTTATTAATACATTCATCAAATACATTGGATTGGTGACCCCTTTGGCAGATGCATTGGTGATACCTGCAACTATTGGAGAATTCTGGATGATTGGCTACTTATTGATTCATGGAATACGGGTATCGAATGAACAAAAGGAGGACTTCCAAACAAAAAACGACCAATGAAGCCATCGCTTAAAACTTCCAAACAATCAAACCCTCAGCGATCCCCGAAACCCCCTGGCGGCATAATAAGATTCCGCACCATTGTGATACACGAAAACCGTGCCGTAGCGGTAATCAGCAAAGAGGGCGCCCCCTAGTTTCCGGATATCCGGAGGGGTAATGATCCAGCTCGACGTTTTGGTATCGAACTTTCCAAGTTTTTGCAGGGCCCGGTATTGTTCTTCATTCATTAGTTCAATGCCCATGGCCGCCGCCATGTCCATCGCGCTGTCCGCAGGTTTATGTTCTTTCCTGGAATCCAGCGCTTTCCGGTCATAACAAAGGCTTCTGCGCCCTTTGGGACTTTCTGCCGCACAATCGTAAAACAGGTATTCACCCGTTTTTTTATCCTGACCCGCCACATCCGGTTCACCCCCCGTCCTTTCCATTTCATGGAGGGACCATAATTTCCCAGGGTTCGTTTTCAGCCTGGCCTGGACGTTAGCCCATTCCAGCCCTGCGTGGCGATCCATGTTTTTTTCAAAACGGGTTTTCAGGGTAGAGAGCAGTTCATCGCCTTGCCCCGGTGCCAGTTTCTTTTTAGTATTATTCATATGGTGATATATTGTAAAGTTATAATTGGTGTAAACCGGTATTAGCAGGAGTGATTTTTCTATCCGAAGGCCTGAAATGCCAGGATACCATTGTCAGGACCAGGAGCAGTATGGACGGCAGGAATTCAACCCAGGGATCGCCCATCGCGACATGCGAAAATACGGCACCGGTCATGACAAAGAAAAAGCCAGCGTATGCCCATTCTTTCAATAAGGGAAATTTCGGAATCAGCACGGCGGCAGCCCCTAAAATTTTCCAAACTCCCAGCAGGGTCAGAAAATAAACCGGATAACCCAGGTACTTAATGCCATATACCCCGGGTGGCGCTATGGCTCCTTCCGCCTCTATCCTGAATAGCTGCACCAAGCCGGTGGACACCATTCCCAATGCCAACCAGATCGTGGAAACCCAATAGATGATTTTATTACTCTTAGACATACCCTTTCATTTTAATCTGCTTACTACCTCTTGCAAGCGGTTATGAGCCATATTTACACCCTGGGCAAAGGGCAGCCGGAGCATTTGGTCCCTGAGGGCGACGGATTTGTACACCATCTGCATGGTGAGTTTGCTGGTTTCCTCTGTGAGTTTTTCAAATTCCAGGAACTCCAACTGAACAGGAAAGGGAGTATTCTCCATTTCAAAAGTCCGGGTGATTTTCCGGTCCGGGTAAAACTCGTGGATTGCACCGTTGGCACGGAATACTACATTTCCCTGGGCATCGGAGGTCTCAAACTGGTAACTGCCGTGCCTTTTATTTTCAAGTTTCAGCACCTTGGTTCCCATCCATTGCTCCAGGATTCCAGGATCGGTATACGCTTTAAAAAGCAATTCCAAAGGCAAATCAAATTCGCGGGTGACCGTCAATTCCTGCCTGCCCTCATCGGCATGGATTTTTGTTTTTCGTTCCATATTCTTCTATTTTGATCCGGGAAACTACCGGGGGTATTTTTTCATAATGGCTTCCAATTTATTAAAACGGTCATCCCAAAGTTGGCGGAAGGGTTCAATAAATTCAGCTATCTCTTTAATTTTACTGGGATTAAAGTGATAATAAATTTCCCTGCCGTTTTGTTCCGGTTTAAGCAATTCACACTCGGTGAGTATCTGCAGATGTTTTGAAACGGTAGGCCTTGCCGTGTCAAAGTTGGAGGCTATGGCTCCGGCGGTCATGGATTGTGATGCTACCAAAAGGAGAATGGCCCTTCGGGTAGGATCTGCGATGGCCTGGAAAACATCCCGTCTTAAGTTCATTGCGTAGCTATTTGACTACAAATATATATGTAGTCATTTAACTACGCAAGTTTTTTGATATTTTTTTTGCAACAAACGAAATCAGGTCTGACCCGCGCCGTAACTTAAGCAAAACCTATTTTTAATAGAATTATATCCATCACCATGAAAAAAGATAAAGTGCATTTGGTGCTTGGAAGCGGAGGCGCCCGGGGAGTAGCGCACATTGGCGTTATCGAAGTATTGGAAGAAAAGGGTTATGAGATCGTCTCCGTTACTGGTTGCTCCATGGGTGCTGTAGTGGGCGGCATTTATGCTGCAGGGTATCAGCAAGAATATAAAGATTGGTTGCTATCCCTTACCAAACCCAGGTTACTCCCGGTAATGGATTTCACCTTATCCAGACAAGGTTTTCTCAAAGGCGAACGAATTTTCAGCTTATTTGAAAAAGTAACCGGACCTCTATACATCGAACAATTGAAGATTCCGTTTATGGCGGTGGCCGCAGACATGGCGCAAAACCAGGAAGTCCATTACCGAACCGGTGATTTGTACAAAGCCTTACGGGCTTCAATAGCTATTCCGGGAGTCTTCACTCCAGTAATTGAAAACGGGCAATTTTTGGTGGATGGTGGGGTTTTAAATCCCCTTCCGGTGAATACCATAGTCAAAAAGGGCCAGGAGTTGGTGGTAGCGGTCAATCTCAATGGTGCCCCCGAAATCCCTAAGGGCACCCCTGCAGCCCAAGAAGAAAAGATGCTTCAAAAACTTTTCAAGCCCATCATGCAGTATGCAAGCAGCAGAATGGAAGAAGGCCAGTCCGCCGCAGAATATTCCCTGAGGGAATTGCTCCTTTCCACTTACCGAATGACCCAGGACCGCATCACGGATTTGATGCTGCAAACTTACCCACCCGACGTGCTGGTCGAGATTCCCAGGAACGCCTGCTCCACTTTTGAGTTTTACAAAGCCAAAACCCTGCTGGAACTCGGAAGGCAGGCTTGTCTAAAATCACTCGCATTATCTTAGATAGCTCGCTTCATTGTCATTCAGCCGGCTTTTCCATTAAAATAAAAATCCATTTTGAGGATCTATTCCTGCTGACGCTCACGCTTAGGGTCTCCCCTTGAATGGCACTTGCCAATTGAATACTTTATTTCATACCCTCTCTTACAAATTCCATTTTTTGCATTCCTTTTCAGGGCATTCCTGCAAAAGAATTTGCCAATTTCACAGATCTTTTGCCTTTAGAGTTTTTATGGCGTTAATTAAGTTTAGTCCTTTAAATGGATTTCTGGCATGCCTGCTTTGATTTTGAGCAATACTTATTATAAAAATGCATTCACCCGGTATGCTAAATTACATACCATACCAGTAATTTGCTTGGCCTTATATTTTTTTCTGCGGAAAAGGGAAGTATTCATTGAACATAACCAGATTCATTCTGCAATAACCCATTATATCCACTATTGTCTATGTTTACATCTTATAGTGTACACCACTGTCCCTGGCATGCTGTTTGTGCGATTGAAAGCCGAAGGGACTTTGAGGTATTTAATAACCGGGATCCTGGATTTCCAAAAAGAGGGGCTGAGGTGGGGCATGGACTGAGTACTTCGGCATGCCGAAGATCATACAATATTTTTAACAAAAAACCCTCTAAATCAATGACTTAAAGGGTTATTCAGTAGCCTCGAAGGGAATCGAACCCCTATCTGGAGAACCGGAATCTCCCATTCTATCCGTTGAACTACGAGGCCTTAATTTCAGGGCCCAAATATCCTTCTAATTTCCAAGTATTCCAAGGCCATTCCCTCATTAGGACTATTGTCCCTTCGCCTTTCGCCTTTAACCCTTAACCTCCGGCTTCCGAAACCCCGGAACGGGTGACTCCTTTACTTCCTCTTTTTTCTCCATTCACCTTTTCCCTAAACCTTTCGTCTTTCTATCAATCCTTCGCAATCATCCTATAGCTCGTCACCACGCCCCGGATCAGGGATGAACTGAATCCCTGGTGTTCCATCTCATTCAGTCCGGCAATGGTGCAGCCTTTTGGCGTAGTGACCTTATCGATCTCCGACTCCGGGTGGGTGTCCCGTGTGAGCAGGAGCTCGGCCGCCCCTTTGACCGTCTGTGCCGCGATCAGGCTGGCAACGGATGAATTAAATCCAATCTCGATACCCGCCTGGATATTGGCCCGGATATAACGCATGGCATAGGCCGTACCACAGGCCCCGAGCGCAGTAGCCGCTTCCATCAGGGCTTCATCGATCACAGCCACCTTGCCCAATTGTTCAAAAAGAGTCTTACTATAGGTCAGTTGATCGGCCGTCGCCCCATCCCCGCTGATACAGGTCATGCTCTGGCGGATGGCGATGGCCGTATTGGGCATGGCCCGGATGATGGATATTTTCTTTTTGACGATCTCCCTTATGGTACGGGTTTCCAGGCCGGTCACCACGGAAATCAGGAGGTGTTTTCCCGGGGAGAAGGCAGTGGCCACCGATTTCAGCAGGACCGGCACCTGATAAGGTTTTACCGCCAGGATCACTACCTCCGAAGCCTTGATGGCTTTAATGTTGTCCGATAATATGGACACCCCCTGCTCTGCCAATTGTTGCAGGGCGTTCGGGTTACGCCGGGTGACGATCAGGTCCTTGGCTTTTATAAATCCGCTGGCCAGCAGGCCTTCCGCAATCGCCGTTCCCAGATTGCCGCCGCCGATAATGGATATTTTATTCATGGGTTGTATTCAAATTTCTCACAAAATTGAAGTTCTTTTCACAAACGAACTGGCTAACTAGCCAACTAACTAACTGACTTACTAAACCTCTTCCAATACCAGTAAAACGGAATCCCGGTCAAAATCAGCAGGATGCCCGCCAACGCTTCCATCGGCCTTTGCGAAGGAGTATATATCAAAAGTCCAAGGCAGAACAAAACAAAAATACCGGGCACGATTGGATAAGCGATGACTTTATAAGGCCTTTCCAGGTTTGGCGCTTTTTTCCGCATGATAAACACCCCGAGGGCGGTAGCCCCGTAAAACAAAAAGGAAGCAAAGATCAGCATATCGGTCAGCTGGTCGAAGCTGCCGGAAAAAAGCAGGAGCACGGACCAGCCACACTGCATCCAGAGTGAATAGGAAGGGGTCTTGTATTCGGGATGTACATATTCCGCTTTTTTAAAGAAGGCACCGTCCCGGGCCATGGCATAATAAACGCGTGAGGACATGAGGATGGTCGCGTTGGTAGCATTGAACGTGGTCACCAGGATCAGGCAGGATACAAACAGCGTGCCCGCCCTGCCCAGGTACAGTCCGACGATATCTACTGCGGCGATGCCGCTTCCTGTCGCCTGTCGCGCAATGATATCGTCAATCGGGGATATGTAATGGTAAACCACATTGAGAAGTACATAAAGCATCATCACGATGATCAGCCCAAAAAGCAGCGCAAGCGGAATGTTGCGCTGGGGATTTTTGATCTCGCCTCCGATATATCCCAGGTTGTTCCAGCCTTCATAAGCCCAGAAGGCGCCGAGCATGGCCGTAAACATCAGGGCCAGGAAATTACCCGAAAAAAACGGTTGCGACACATAAGACGCAGATGGCCGGGTCAGATTGTCCCAGTTGCCCACACTGCTCATCAAACCACTTATGATGAGAAATACGATCGCGCCTACCAGGGTATAAGTGAGACCCCGGGATACATTTTCGCCCAGTTTAAGCCCTTTGTAATTGAGATAACTGAGCCCAATCACTAAAATGGTCGCTATTAATTTTACTGTCAGGTTGTCAAATATTTTAAACATGCCAAACAGGTTGAACGCACTGTTTCCAATGGCCGGCAACTGGATCAGGTGATTCAGTGATTCCGCGAAAACGTAAGCAATGGAGGCAATGGAAGCGGACCGGATAGCGGTAAAACAGCCCCAGCCATAAAGGAAGGCAAAAAACGGATTGTAGATTTTCTTAAAATACGCGTACTCTCCCCCGCTTTCCGCAAACATGCCGGCAATCTCGGCATTGCTGAGGGCTCCGAATAGCGTGATGGTTCCTGCCAGTACCCAGGCCAGAAGCACAAAAGCGGGCAGGTGCAGCGAATCCGACATAGGCGCCACTTTTTTAAATACGCCTGACCCGATGATCGCGCTGATCACCAGGACTATACATGACAGTAAGCCCAGCGAACGCTGCAGGCTGGTTTTGTTTTTTTCCATTTCTTGAGATAATTTATTTGTTTGATTCAGCAAAGGATTGGGCTACCACCTGTTGCAGGCTCTGGTGTTGCACCTTGCTCTTTACCCAACTGATGATGTCCAGGTAAATAAAGGCCTGTTGTTCATAATGATCTTTGGAAAGATTGACCAATTCCGGGTAAAAGGCGGCAAACAGTTCCTTTTCCTTGAAGGAATCCGCGTTCATCAGCCGGTTGAAAAAATGCAGGGTTGCTTTCTGCATTTTATTGAGGTCATGCATTTTCTTCAGAAAATAGTTGGTGGAACGTACCAGGTAGGACAACAATCCCTTATTACCCATTTCATAATGCGCGATCAGGTTGAGCAGACGCGCATAGCCCTGCAGGTCTTCTCTAAGGGACACCGATTTCAGGTCGATGATCTTGTCGAGGTAATTGCTGGCGGTGCGCGGGTCGCCCGCTCCGATATACATCCAGGCTATTTTGAAATAAATCACCAGGATCCGGTGTTCGTCCAGTTTTTCCTTGTATTTATCCAGCCGCCGAAGGGTCTTGGGCACGATTTCCAAACCCTCCTTGAACCGCCCTTCCAGGAAATACAGGTGGAAGCGGGAAGTGTGTACGTAAATAAAAGACAACAACCTGGAATTTTCGTTAAACCGCTGGTAATTGTCCTTCCTGAATTTTTCCAGGTCTTCGAGGGCCTGTTTGAAAATCTTGTATTGTTTGAGGTTGTAACTGCAGGTCAGGATATAATGGGTGGCGTGCATGTAGGAGTCCGGGTCCCTGCCGATCATAAACGACTTGCTGACAAACAGGTTTTTCCAGATGACCGCATGTTCCATGCACTGCCGGAAATCCAGCAGGATAAAATAATACCAAACCATGCACTGATGGTAAGCGATTGCATCGAGGGTACTCAGCTGGCTTTCATTGACCTTGGGCAGGTGGGTTTTGAAATAAGTCTGTATGGCCTTCTCGTCCTTGTTGTTCTGGACATGGCCCACCTGTACATATTTACTGTAGATGAGGATTTTGAGGTTGGACAGTTTAATGGACTGACTGACGATGCCTGACAATAGTTCGGCTTCATCGGTGAGTTGTTTGGCCCGGTCTTTATGTTCACGGGTGAGGTGGCTGGTCTCTATTAATTTTTCGAATTCAATGATTTCGAGCAGCAGGATTTCCTGGTCGTGGTTTTTGGCGACTTGTTTGATCCGTTCCAGCAAACGGAGCGACTGCAGGTAAAGGCCTTTGCCATGCAGGATCCGGGCATAATCGATCTGTTCCCGGATTTCGAGATCTACCTTTTTACTCGAATGAATCAGACGCAGACTGGTCAGGACATTGGAATATAAATTTCGTTTGAGGTTGGCGTATTTCACACCGGCGATCCCTCCGAGTTTTTTACGGATGGAGTCGTCCTCGATATCCTTGCTCTTTTCGAGAATGTCGAAAAGTTTGATGAACTGGGTGCCTTCCTGCCGCTGCAACCGGCTGCTAAACAACTTAAAATGCCTTTTTTCTGCCTTGGACAGGGAGTGGATGAGTTCAATAAGGTGGTCCGATTTTGCGATTGGCATGACAAGAAAAATTGTTATAACCTATTGATATTGAATTTAATATAAAGTCTCTATTTTTTTGTTGAGTACAATTTTTTCCATTTATTAACAGGGGTCAGGCCATAGAAATGCTTTAACTTTTCGTTCCGCTTATGCCTGTCGGGCAACCTCAGGCATAAAAGGATATTGTCACAATATTAATACAAATAACCGTTAGATGGATAATAGTGACCAGAAAGGCCTTTATGTGCCGCAATTGGAAAAAGATTCGTGCGGCGTTGGATTGTTTGCCAATTTAAATGGAGAAAAAGTACACCGGGTTGTCGACAAAGCGCTCACCATGCTTGAAAATATGGAGCACCGTGGAGCCTGCGGCTGTGAACCGGAAACCGGCGACGGAGCTGGCATTTTAGTTCAGACCCCGGATCTGTTTTTTACCCAAATCTGCCACGGCCTGGGCTTTACCCTGCCCCCCTTTGGACAGTATGGCGTGTTGATGTGCTTCTTGCCCAAGGACGACCGGCTTTTCAACAAGACCATGGACCAGGCCCGACGCCTCATCGCCCATTCACATTTTCATATCCTGGGACAAAGAGACGTACCGGTCAATAACCTTGGCCTCGGGAAGTCCGCCCTTAGCACCGAACCGCGCATGGTGCAGATTTTCGTAGCCCCGAATGCACCTCTCCTGGTGCGTGAACTGGAACGACAGCTCTATGTGCTCAGGAAATACATCATCCATTCCGTTTACAAGATCCTGCCCGAAGTCGAGGATACCTTTTACATCTCCTCCTCTTCTTATAAAACCATCATTTATAAAGGCCAGCTCACCACCCACCAGCTCAGGTCCTATTTCCCTGACCTGCAGGATGAGGCCTTTGCTTCGGCCATTGCCATCATCCACAGCCGCTTTTCGACCAATACGGTTCCCAAATGGAAACTGGCCCAGCCCTTCCGGTACATTGCGCACAACGGCGAGATCAATACCATTATGGGCAATCTCAACTGGTGGCGTGCCAAGGAAGATCACCTGCAATCTGAGATATTCTCCGCCGAGGACAATCTCATGCTTAAACCCATTCCCTGGAGGGGATTATCTGACAGCGGCAGTTTTGACAATGTGTTGGAATACCTGGTCCAGAGCGGCCGATCCGTACCCCACTCCCTCATGATGATGATCCCCGAAGCCTGGGAACACGATGAGCAGATGGTGCAATATAAAAAAGACTTTTATGCCTACCACCAGAACCTGATGGAACCCTGGGACGGTCCGGCATCCATGTGCTTCAGTGATGGCATTGTGGTCGGCGCCACCCTTGACCGGAATGGCCTGCGGCCCAGCCGATACAGCCTCACGGAGGACAACGAACTGGTGGTCGCTTCGGAAACCGGAGTCGTCGACCTGGATCAGGGTAAAATCATACTTAAAGGAAGATTGCAACCGGGCCGGATCCTGATCGCTGATCTGGATCAGCACCGCATTGTTGGAGATGAAGAGGTAAAAAAAGTAGTTTGCCAGAATAAACCTTATGGAGACTGGCTGGCCAGAAGGAGAAAACGAATAGAAGACCTGGGTAAGGCAATTCCTATTGAACCCATTTCCACCCAAGGGCCCTCCCTGGTAGTAAGGCAGCAATGGGCCGGCATGACCAAGGAGGACCTCAAAGTAATCCTGCAGCCCATGGTCACCGAAGAACGGGACCCCCTGGGATCCATGGGCACGGATACCCCGCTCGCCGTATTATCGGATAAACCCCAGCATCTCGGCAATTATTTTAAACAACTTTTCGCGCAGGTGACCAATCCACCGATTGACTCCCTGAGAGAAAGAAGCGTCATGGCTTTCACCAGCAGGTTAGGTGCCTCCGGGAATATCCTGGAAGCGGATGAAAGCCTTGCAGCCTTCATCTATATGGAACATCCGGTGATGACCCATGGTGAATTCAACTTATTGAAGGCCAGTTCCAACCCTGATTTTAAACTCAGTAACCTGTCTACCACTTTCGCCATGACAGGCCCCTATTCTCTAGAAAATGCCGTCAAAGCCCTTTGCCAGCAGGCTGAAGCCAAGGTGCGCGAAGGTTTTAATATCCTGGTGTTATCGGACGCTGACATCACGCAGGGCAAGGCCGCGATCCCAAGCCTCATGGCTACCGGAGCCATTCATCACCACCTGATCCAGTCTGCACTACGGAGCAAAACATCCCTGGTCATTCAGGCAGCGGATATCTGGGAATCGCATCATTTTGCCCTTCTTTTCGGTTACGGTGCAAATGCGATTCATCCTTACCTGGCTCTGGAAACCGTATGGTTCAAGGACCAGGAAACCCTGCCGGATGATTATAAATCCATCGAGAAAAAATTCATAAAGGGACTTGAAAAAAGCCTCCTTAAGATCATGGCCAAAAACGGGATTTCCACCTTGCAGTCTTATCAGGGCGCCCAGATATTTGAGGCGGTGGGCATCCACGATTCGGTCATCGATACCTGTTTCCGGGGCACCGTCTCCCGGATTGGAGGACTGAATTTTGAAGGTATCCAGAAAGAGATTGGCCTGCGTTACCAGATCCAGCCCAAAGGAGAATTGCGCGATGCGGGGATCTATCAGTGGAAACGCAATGGCGAGTTCCACCTCTTTAATCCCCAGAGTATCCATTTGCTGCAGATGGCGACCCAGTTGAATGATTATTCCACCTTCAAAAAATACAGTAAAGTCATTGACGACCAAGATCAACAGGCCTGTACCTTGAGGGGCCTCTTTCACTTCAAAGCCGGTAAACCCATTCCGATCGAAGAAGTGGAACCCGTTGAAAACATCCTGAAACGCTTTTCGACGGGGGCCATGTCTTTTGGGTCTATTAGTTATGAAGCGCATACGACGCTGGCGATCGCCATGAACCGCATTGGCGCCAAAAGCAACAGCGGTGAGGGCGGTGAAGATCCGAAACGTTATAAAAAACAGGAAAACGGGGATTACCTCCGCTCCGCCATCAAACAGGTAGCTTCCGGCCGTTTCGGGGCCACTTCCTATTACCTCAGCGAAGCGGATGAACTTCAAATCAAAATGGCCCAGGGCGCAAAACCCGGAGAAGGAGGAGAATTGCCCGGACATAAAGTCAATGACTGGATTGGAAAAGTGAGGCATTCCACGCCCGGAGTAGGGCTGATCTCCCCTCCCCCGCATCACGATATTTATTCCATTGAGGACCTGGCACAACTGATCTTTGATCTTAAAAATGCCAACCGCGAAGCGCGGATATCCGTAAAACTGGTGAGCAAAGCTGGAGTCGGTATCATCGCAAGCGGGGTGGCTAAAGCCCATGCGGATGTAATTCTCATCTCGGGACATGATGGTGGAACGGGGGCTTCGCCCTTAACCTCGATCCGCCATGCCGGCTTGCCCTGGGAACTTGGTCTTGCGGAAAGCCACCAGACCCTGCTGAAAAACAAATTGCGTGACCGGGTGATCCTTCAATGTGACGGACAACTCCGGTCCGGCAAGGATCTTGTAGTTGCTACCCTGCTTGGTGCTGAAGAATGGGGCATTGCTACGGCCGCTCTGGTGGTGGAAGGATGCATCCTGATGAGAAAATGCCATCTCAATACCTGCCCCGTAGGCATCGCCACCCAGGACCCGGAATTGAGGAAAAAATTTCACGGCAAACCTGAACATGTGATTTCTTTCTTTACTTTCCTCGCCCGTGAAATGAGGGAGATCATGGCTTCACTTGGATTCCGGACTATCAATGATATGGTGGGAAGGACCGATCTTTTGGAATGGAAACCCAACCAAACCTGGAAAACCCGATACCTGGATCTGAATCCTATACTTAAATACCAGGTTCCCGAGGAAGGTACCGGTACCTTTAAATGTGTTCCCCAGGATCACGGCATTGATGACATCCTCGACCGCCTGCTGATCGAACATGCAAAACCTGCCCTGGAATCGGGTCAACACATTACCGGAATATTTAATATAAAAAATACCAATCGCGCAACAGGCACCATGCTTTCTTATGAGATCAGCAGGAAATGGCATGGGGAGGGCCTGCCTCCGGGAACCATCCGTTACCGTTTCAGGGGTTCTGCGGGACAGAGTTTCGCCGCTTTTGGCGCCCGCGGTTTGCATTTTATCCTGGAAGGGGAATCCAACGACTATTTCGGTAAGGGCTTGTCCGGGGCTACGCTGGTCGTAAGCCCGGACCGGAAAAACAAATTTGATCCTGCCGCCAACATTATCGTGGGCAACGTAGCCCTCTACGGTGCCACTTCAGGAGAAGTGTATATCAAGGGAATGGCCGGGGAGCGCTTTGCAGTCCGCAATTCAGGTGCATCCGCCGTGGTAGAAGGAGTCGGAGACCACGGCTGCGAATACATGACCGGAGGCCGGGTGATCATTCTAGGCAAGGTGGGAAAAAACTTCGCCGCCGGTATGAGCGGAGGCATAGCTTATGTAAAGAGCACCTGGGAAAACCTGGATAAACTATGCAATAAGGAAATGGTTGAATTGGAATTGCCCACAGAGGACGATTATGAGGAAATCCGGAACCTGCTGCGCAATCATTTTCATTACACCTCTAGCAGGGCGGCGCTTGACGTGCTGGAAAACTGGGAATTGCAGAAGGATGAATTTATCAAAGTGATGCCGGTGGATTATAAACGGGTCATGGAAGACAAGAAAAAACAGGTTCCCGAATTAGTTACCGTAAACAAATAAAATTCATGGCTGATCCAAAAGGCTTTTTAAAATATGACCGTGAGGTTCCGTCTTCGCGCCCGGTGGAGGAACGTATTAAAGATTACAAGGAAATCTACCTGGAGGAACCGGAAGAGCATATCCGGAAGCAGGCGGCCCGTTGCATGGATTGCGGGGTACCCTTCTGCCACAGCGGTTGTCCACTGGGGAACATCATCCCGGATTTTAATGACGCGGTGTACCGCGAGCAATGGGACGAAGCTTTTCATATCCTGAGAAGTACCAATAATTTTCCGGAATTCACCGGCCGCATCTGTCCCGCGCCTTGTGAAGCCAGTTGTGTGCTTGGCCTGCATTCCTCCCCGGTGACCATCGAGCACATTGAAAAAAGCATTGCAGAAAAAGCGTATGAAGCGGGTTACGTCAGGGTGAATAAACCGGACCATAGGACCCTTAAAAAGATCGCCGTCATCGGATCAGGGCCTTCAGGCCTTGCCGCCGCGGACCAACTCAATCAATATGGCCATGAAGTCACTGTGTATGAAAGGAATGACAGACCCGGCGGGCTCCTGCGTTATGGGATTCCGGATTTCAAACTGGAGAAATGGGTACTCGACCGCCGGCTGAAATATATGGAAGAAGAAGGAGTGCATTTCCGGACCAATGCCCATGTCGGTTTCGGGATCGATGCCCGTAAATTGCTGGAATCCCACGATGCCCTGGTCCTCTGCGGAGGATCCACCATTCCCCGCGACCTGCCTATCCCCGGTCGTACTTTGAAAGGCATCCATTTCGCCATGGAATACCTCGAACAATGCAACCGCCGCAACGCAGGTATGGACATTGATCCACTTACCGAGATTAATCCGGCTGGTCAGAAAGTCCTGGTCATCGGAGGCGGAGATACCGGATCAGACTGTGTGGGCAATAGCGTAAGGCTGGGGGCCAGCCTGGTGACCCAGATAGAACTCCTTTCCAAGCCGCCGCTTGAGCGTACCGCCACTAATCCCTGGCCCCTCTGGCCGATGATCCTGCGAACCTCATCATCCCATGAAGAAGGCTGTGAACGCCAATGGGCAATCCTTAGTAAAGAATTCATTGCGGGCGAAGACGGGCGGGTTAAAGGCCTTAAGGCCGTGCAGGTAGAATGGAAATCAGACCCTGTCACCGGACAGAATAAAATGACGGAGGTTCCCGGTACGGAACAAATCCTGGAATGTGATTTTGTATTTCTGGCCATGGGTTATCTCCATCCCCAATACGAAGGTGTGTTGCAGTCCCTGGACATCGCGGTGGATTCAAGAGGAAATGTAGCGGACAAAAACTACCAGACGTCTAATCCAAAAGTATTCTCAGCCGGAGATATGCGCCGTGGCCAAAGCCTGGTGGTCTGGGCCATTGCTGAGGGCAGACAGGCTGCGGAAGCGGTGAATCGGTTTTTAAGTTAGCCAGTTTATCAGTTTATCAGTTTATCAGTTTATCAGTGTAGCGGTTTATCAGTGTACCAGTTAGGCAGTTGGCAAATTAGCCAGAGTCAACGTAATTATATTAAAAAATTCTGCATTTTGTTGTGCATCCGATTCCGCTGGAGTTAAGTGTAATAATTAGTATTTGATCTGACAGTATCAGATAATTTGGCAGGTTAAGACATGGTTCTGTTTCCTTCGTAATCATAGTGTCGTCGTGGGAGATCACTGCCCTGTCGTGTTGTGGGATATGAGCACGGTGGGACAGCCCGCGAAGCAGCCATCATCGCGCTACCTGACCAATCATCACCCCGCGATCCGCCAGCCCCATCAATAAATCCCCCGGGTCACGGAAATGCACCGCATCAAAGCCGGCCTGGGTCGCCGCATGTACATTTTTCTGACTGTCGTCAATATAAATGGTCTCTGCCGGCTTTAAGGCATACCTCCGGATGAGCAGGTTAA
This sequence comes from uncultured Saprospiraceae bacterium, assembly GCA_964405735.1. Taxonomy (GTDB): domain Bacteria; phylum Bacteroidota; class Bacteroidia; order Chitinophagales; family Saprospiraceae; genus JADJLQ01. The sequence goes on from CAYOPD010000032.1 coordinate 34,353, forward strand.
AAATGGCCGGATCCGGCTTTTTCATTTTCTCCTTACCCGACACGAGGATGCCTTCAAACCAGTGAAGGAAATCATAGAGCTCAAGCGCCACCGGGAAGGTCTCGTTGGACCAGTTGGTCAGGGCAAGAAGCCGGTAATTGTTTTCCTTCAGGTTGCTGAGGATATTGACCGTTCCATGGATGGGCCCTTTGAGCATTTTTTGCCATTGCCCATAATAGGGACGGATCAGGCCTTCGTATTCCGGAAAATGGGTACATAATACCTCCGTGGCCTCGTCCAGCGAACGGCCTGCATCCTGCAATTCATTCCATTCATTGGTGCAGATATTGGCCAGAAAATGTTCCATCTCTTCTTCATTCTCAAATATGCTCCGGTAGAGGTATCTTGGATTCCAGTCGATCAGTACCCCGCCTAAATCAAATACAACAGTCTTTTTCATGCTATCAAAAGCCAAATTAATAAAATTGTACCTGCGAAAAACCCATTTTTATTTAGTTCAGTTCAAAATTTTAATGCCCGACGGGTATATATTTCGGTCATTGAATCGTTAACATAATATTAAAGCTCAATATATGAACAAAGCACTCCTCTTCCTGGCCTTTATTTCCGTATGCACCAACGCTTTCTCCAAAACCATTGTGGTGAGGAATGAAGGCGATGCTTTTTCTCCAGCAGTCATATTCGCCACCGTAAGGGATACCATTGATTTCCAGCTTGCGGGCTCACACAATGTGGTAGAAGTTTCCAAACCGGTCTGGGACGCGAATGGCTCGGTTTCCAATGGAGGCTTTCTCCTTCCCTTCGGAGGAGGCAAACTGAGAGTCTCCACGGTTGGCACCTATTATTTTGTTTGCGAACCCCATGCCATATTTGGCATGAAGGGTATTTTACACATCGCCGAGGCAGGTGAAAAATACATTGCCCGGCTTTCGGGAATGCAGGAAGAATTCCCATTTGCCGGACTGGGAACCGGGGAGGTGGTTGCCAACCTACTGGATGACACCCTTACAGTGAGCGGGAGTTTCAAAAACCTCACCGGTGACTTTAATGCCAGCGTAAGCGGGGGCGCCCATATCCACCGAGGGCTGGCAGGTACCAGCGGGGGCATCGTCCTTGGCCTCAAATCCATAGTCGACACCACCAAAAAATCAGGGGTTTTCCCCGCAGATTCCAACCGATTTATTCTTACATCGATCCAGAAAGAACAACTCCAGGGCAGGGAATTTTACGTAAATATCCATACCACCTTGATTTCCTCTGGTGAAATTCGCGGCCAACTCCTTCCCCAATCGGAATTTTATTACCAGGCCAACTTGTTTGGTAGCCAGGAAGTGCCCCAGGTAATGACTACGGCGCATGGAGCCATAGTGGCGGAACTCACGGGCTCCAACCTGGTGATCTCCGGTTCAGCCAAAGATCTCAGCAGTGGGGTGAACACCGGTATACGAAAGGGTGGACACCTTCACCTGGGATTTCCGGGCCAAAACGGAGGCATCCAGATCGAACTGACCCCTACCCTGGATTCGACCGGCACCAGTGTCCAATACCTAGCAACCAATAATACCTTTTCATTGAATGCTACCCAACTGGCCGCATTGCGCAACCAGCAGCTTTATGCCAATATTCATACCAACCAATATTCCGGTGGAGAAATCCGGGGTCAGCTCACCCCTATGTCCACAGCCAAATTCAGGGTGGCTCTTTCAGGCGCATATGAAGCAAACCCGGTCAATACCCTGGCCTCCGGAGGCCTGATCATCAACCTGATTGACTCCACCATTACCATTGCAGGATCCTTTTCCGGCCTGGAAGCCAACCTGGCCGTCAACGTATCCGGAGGCATTCACCTGCACCGGGGAATGGCCGGCCAAAACGGAGGCATTGTACAGGGATTAAAAGCAGCCCTGGATGCAAACCTGAGGGGAGGCAATTTTATACCGGACAGCAATACCTATAAACTGACACCGGTACTACTCGATGATCTGTTGTCCAGGCGACTCTATGCGAATATCCATTCCACCAATTTTACCGGGGGTGAGATCCGGGGCCAGGTGGTCCCCGAATGCGGTAATGTGATGTACGGTTTTTTCACCGGCATGCAGGAAAACAAACCCGTCCAGACCAGTGGAAGGGGCGCCGTGATTGCTGAAGTCAACGGAAACCGCCTGACGGTTTCCGGTTTTGCGGAGCGTCTCCTGGACAAAGTAAACCGGAACATCGGCTCACATCTGCACCGGGCCCAGGCCGGCGCAAATGGCCCGATCGTGATTCCTTTAACCATGAGTTTTCCGACCGCTGACAGCCTCAGTCTGGTTTATCCGGCAGCTCAAAATATGTATACCGCCTCCACTGCCTTCATGGATTCGTTGAGAAGGCGGCAAATCTATGCCAATATCCATACCCTTAGAGTGGGTTCCGGTGAGGTCCGGGCCCAATTGAATCATGAAGCCCTGGCCTATTTTTTCACCCGTCTTAGTGGGGCCAGCGAAAACGCTCCAGTCCGGTCAACGGGTGGCGGTGCGCTTTTTGCTGAATTTGGAGGTGGCACTACAAGAAATATTGTTGTGCACGGCTCATTCAGTGGCCTGGAAGGCAAGTATGCAGCCAATGTAGCAGGCGGATCCCATATTCATTCCGGCATCACTGGAAGCAACGGCGGTATCCGCCAGGGTCTCATGGTAAGTCTCGGAACGGACAGCCTGAGTGGGGTCTTCCTCCCCGCAAATAATGTTTACAATATTGGTGACGGTGGCCTGGATTCGCTTAGGAGGCGATTATTTTATGCCAATGTCCATACCACCAAAGCAACGGGTGGGGAGATCAGAGGCAATTTTATGCCACTCGCCAACAATTATTATACGGCCAACCTGAGTCCGATAAATGAAGTTCCTCCACTGGGGGGCACTGCTGCCGGAGCGGTGAAGGCAGAATTGCTGGGAGACCGGTTGACGATCACTGGTTCATTTGCCAACTTGTCGGGGGATTTCAATCGGAATGTGGCCGGGGGAGCCCATATCCATACCGGTGCCACCGGGACCAATGGAGGGATAGCTGTTGCCCTTAAAACAGATACGAATCCTGATAATAAAGGAGGCCGTTTCTATTCCGATTCCAATTCCGTGACCCTTACTGCAGGACAGATTCTTGACCTGCAGACCGGGAATCTTTATGTCAATGTTCATACCACTGCCAACGCGGGCGGGGAAATCCGGGGCCAGTTGTTATTCGAGCCCAATGCTTTTCCAACGGCACCCGCTATCACCAGCCCTGCTCCCGGCGATACGATTCGCACCGGTCTGAGGCCGGATTCCACCTATTCCATTACCTGGTCGGCGGCGACCGACCCGGACAATAATCCATTGGTATATATGATCCAGGCATCCATCGTGCCTGAATTCACCCTGATCCTCAATACCGGTTTAGTGGGTAATAATAACAGCTTCACGGCAACCATTGGGTCTATTGACAGCACCCTGGCCTTGCTTGGCATCCCCACAGGGGGCTCTGTGACCCTTCAGTTCCGGGTCCTGGCTTCTGACGGAAGTCTCGTAAGTCCCGGTCCGGTCATCCCGCTCACCTTTCAACGGGGAGTTTCAACCCCGGTGGTCGATGCATTTTTGAAATCTTATGCGATGACCCTATACCCTGTGCCGGCTACCCAATTCGCCCTGCTGGAATTGAATGCGGTGAAAGCTTCTGCCATGGACCTGCAGGTCATTGAAATGAATGGACGCCTGGCCTACCGCGAAAAGGTCCAGGTGCAGAATGGATACAACCGTTTCCAGATCGATGTCAGCAAACTCTCTCCGGGCATGCATGTCCTTTCCCTCGCGGTTGAGGGCAGGCAGATCGCGAGTTTGAAATTGATCAAGGAATAAAGAAAGGGTTGAGAGGCCGAGGTTCCGGGGTCCCTGGGGAGCTTAAAGACTTAAGACCCGCTATTTTGTAAAAATCATGTACCTAATTTGTTCCAACTCAAATCAAGGCGATTGGTATCCGCCTTACCATCAGGTTCAGGAATTATTTTGCATCGGTGACATGATAACCGCATGAAAATAAAAAATTAAATACTGCGTGCCGACCAATTTTTATTGTAACAGCGTGTACCTACAATAAAAAAGAAACAGACAAAATAATGGCCATTTCAGCAAATGAAAATACCACCCTGACAAGCGGTTACTCCGAAGTAAATGGTCTAAAAATGTATTACGAAATATATGGCCAGGGCAAACCCCTTGTTTTAATTCACGGTGGTGGTTCAACCATCCAAACAAATTTTAAGTTAATCATTCCCTTGCTTGGTAAAAACCGAAAAATAATTGCTGTTGAATTACAAGCGCACGGACGGACAAACGATCGTAAGGCAGACCTTTCCTTTGAACAAGATGCGGACGACATTGCTGCTCTTCTCAAAAACATGAACATTGACAAAGCTGACTTTTTCGGTTTCAGCAATGGTGGAACGACTACTTTGCAAATCGCCATTCGACACCCGGAAATGGTTGACAAAATCATTCTGGGTTCAACCCTTGCCAAACGTAACGGTGTTCCTGCTTGGTTTTGGGGTTTTATGGCACAAGCAAAGCTCGAAAACATGCCCGAACAACTGAAGGAGGGATATATAAAAGTCGCGGCAGATTCGAATGGATTGCAAGTCATGCACGACAGGGATGTAAAAAGAATGTTAAATTTCAAAGACATTCCAGACCATCTGATTAAATCCATCAAAGCACCGGCTTTAATCATTATTGGCGACCAGGACATCATTACACCCGAACATGCCATTGAACTGCACCGACAAATTTCAAAATCAGAACTGGCTATAATTCCCGGAGGACATGGTGAGTACATTGGAGAAATAACAACCATAACACCCGAGTTTAAAGAGAGCGAACTGGTAGTTCCGATAATTGAAAAGTTCCTTGACAAAAATCCAAAATAGTAACGCTGACCGACCAAGGAAAGATCACAGGAAGCACTTTCAAATACCAAAATTAAATCGATACATTTCAATGATCAGCCATTATTTCAGATTAGCCAAAAGAGGATTATTAAAAAATAAATATTACACCGTTATCAATATTTTCGGACTGGTCTTCGGAATGCTTTCAGCCTTGATCATTGCCAAAT
>CAYOPD010000033.1:0-2650 GCA_964405735.1 uncultured Saprospiraceae bacterium
CTGAGGGCATTGACCGGATTGGCAGTGGCCGCTTTAATCGCCTGATAACTGATCGTGAATAAAGCGATCAACAGGGCGCCGGATCCGGCAATGATAAATACCCACCATGCCATATTAATCCGGAACGCAAAGCCGTCAAGCCAGGCTTTCATCACCCACCAGGCCAAAGGAAATGCAAAGATCACAGCAATCAATACCAGCTTTAAAAAGTCCCTTGATATCAGGAATAAAATGGAGGGTACGGACGCACCAAGCACCTTTCTGACTCCGATTTCCCGGGTCCTCTGCATCGTGGAAAACATGGCCAGGCCCAATAATCCCAGGCAGGCAATTCCTATGGCAAGGCCCGCAAAAATCCCAAAAACCTTTCCGAACAAACGATCGCTCTGGTATTGGCGGTTAAATACTTCATCCAGGAATGAGTAGTCAAACAGATTGCCAGGAAAAAAAGTTTCGAATTTTTCCCGGATCAAGGCAATGGTCTGGGAGAGGTTGCCCGAGGGATTGATTTTGACGGCAATATCGCTGTTGTTGCTGTAATAAGGCAAAAACAACATGGGTTCCAGCGGGAACCTCAGGGACTTTTGGTGGTAATCGGCAAGGACCCCGATCACGTCCCATTTCTTTTGACCCCGGTAAATGCTCTTTCCGATTGCTGCTTCAGGAGACTCAAAGCCCAGGAGGTGGGCGGCAGAAGCGTTGATCATAATATGGTTCAGCTTTTGACCGTCCCAGTGATGGTCCTCGGTTCTGAAACTCCTGCCTGCCAGAACCGGGATCCTGAACATGGGCACAAAGTCATAATCCACAGACGTATGCCTCATGGTATACCTTTCGTTTCCGGAGGAATCCGCACGCCTGACATTAAAACTCCTGCCTATGTCCCCGCCCGGTAGATTCCAGGAAGTGGTAGCGCCCTGCACCTGAACCAGTCTTTTGATTTCCTCTTTGAAGTTATTTACCCTTGAAATAAATGCAGTATCCCACACCGTCAGGGAAGGGGATTTTAATATCATCACCTGCTCCATATCAAAACCCGGAGTTGACTGGCTCATGTACCTGAGCTGCCTCATCACGATGATGGAACCAATGATCAGGGCGATCGTAATGCTGAATTGCCCAATGACCAGCCCTTTCCTGAAAAGTGAGCCTTTCGCGGAACTCCGGAACCGCCCGTTCAGGACCGAAATGGGTTTGAAGGCCGACAGGACAAAAGCAGGATAAAGGCCTGAAAGCGCGACCCCGGCAAGAACCAACAGGACCAGGCCGACCGGAATGGCATAACCGTTCATTCCTTTGGAAAATAAATAAGAAAGGGAGAATTTATGTTCCAGCAACACATTAAAGGGCCGCTGGACCAGCAACACGATCAGGATGGCCAGGAGTATGCTCATTCCGTTGACGAGCAACGATTCCGACAAAAACTGGCTTATTAATTGCCCCCTGGAACTGCCCACCACCTTCCGGATGCCGACCTCCTTGGCCCGGTCCACCGCCCTGGCGGTCGCCAGGTTGATGTAATTCACCCAGGCAATGACGATGATAAACAAAGCAATCAACAACAATCCAAAGACTACCGGCGCACTCCCGGTCCGGCCGATCTCATATTCAAAATCCGAATAAAGGTGGGCTTTCTCCAGAGGCTGCAAATAAAATTTTTCATCGCTCCCCGAGACTTTATTTCCCTGAAAATGGGTTTGACTGAAAGCGGGCATTTTTTCATTAAATTGCCGGTAATCGGCACCCGGTGCAAGCTGAACATAGTGCCAGAAATCCGATTGGGTGAAGTCGTAACGGGCTTCCTCCCATCCGCTGCTGATCAGGGTTGGATAAGAGATCAGGAGATCAAAATTTAAATGCGAATTATCCGGAACATCCTTGCAAACGGCCTGGACCTGGTAGAGCATGGTATCCGGCAAGAGCGAGATCCGCTTCCCGATAAAAGAATGGAAATCCTCGCCATTATAATTGAATATTTTTGCCGCGAGCTTCTCGGAAAGCACTACGGAATAGGGTTGTTCCAGGCCCCTTGATGCATCCCCTGCTGACAAGGGATAGGAAAAAACGGAAAAAAATTCTTGATCAGCAAAGAAGACCTGTTCTTCAGACCACTTTTGCTCCCCATACTGTATGATCACCTCCCCCGAAGGGACGAGCCGGGTATTCCTGATTACTTCCTCAAAGTCGTCATTCAGGGCCTTTCCTACCCCGGAATAAGTGATGGTCCCGTGCTGGATGAGTTTGCCGTTTTGAAACCGGTCATTGACCACCCGGTAAATATCCTTCAAATGGACATTGAACTGATCGAAACTGAGCTTGAAACTGACGTACTGAAGGATCAGCAGGCAGGCAGACATCCCAATAGCCAGGCCGGTTATGTTGATTGTCGAAAAACTCCGGTGTTTCAACAGGTTCCGGAGGGCAACTTTAAGATAATTTGACCACATATAGGGTTGAATTTATAGTGAAACTCAGGTTATGATTCCCAGCCATCGGAGTGGCCGGGGTCCTGAATTACATACTTGACATCCGGAAAATGGTTACAATTAATGAATCCGACCTTGACTCTTTCTCCCTTTCCCTTTGACCCATGACCATTAACCCTTGACTGTTGAACTCCTCTACCGCCTTTTTCTCCTTTGACCGTTGA
>CAYOPD010000033.1:2750-13775 GCA_964405735.1 uncultured Saprospiraceae bacterium
GCCTTTTTCTCCTTTGACCGTTGACCGTTAACCTTTGACCCTCCCTTCCTCCCTTCCTCCTTTTCTGCTTTTTCTCCTTTTACCTTTGACCGTTGACCGTTGACCTCCAATTATTCCGTCCTCAGACTCTCCACCGGGTTTGCCATTGCCGCTCGGACCGACTGAAAACTGATCGTGAAGAGCGCGAGCAATACCGCGGACAGGCCAACCACAAAAAAGATCGACCAACCGATCTCAACCCGGAATGCGAAATTTTCAAGCCATTGATTCACACCCCACCAGGCCAGGGGAGCTGAAATAAAAAAGGCGAGCACAACCAGCAGCACAAAATCTTTGGACAACAATCCGAGAATCTGAACCACCGAAGCACCGAGCACTTTCCGGACGCCGATCTCTTTGGTTCGCTGGTTGGTGATGAAGATGACCAGGCCCAGCAGTCCAAGGCAACTGATAAAGACACATAAGCCTGCCGCCCATTTCAAAAGGCGGATGATGTTTTGCTCCGCGGTATAGAATCTTGCAATGCTTTCATCAAAAAAGGTATACTTATAATCGTCCTCGGGATAGAGTTCTTTATATATTCTTTCCGTTTCATCCAGGGCCTTTTTCCAGGATCCGCCTTCTTTACCCCCGGGCTTTAAGGCGATGTGCAGGGTATAACTGTTATTCCTTGCGGAGGAATAGGCCAATGGTTTGATGGGAGCATGGGTGGACTTGGTATGAAAATCGGCGACCACTCCGACAATGGGGGTAGGATGGTTTCGCTCGATGACATGGCCAATGGCGTCTTCCGGTTTTTTGAAACCCAGCATCCGGGCGTAGGTTTCATTGATCACAAACTGCCGCGTGGTATCGCTTTCCTGCAAAGGATTGCCGGCCATCAATTTCATTTTATAAAGGTCAAAATAATCCGGGTCCGCGTATTTAACTTCCACCATGGTCTCCACGACCTGATCCCCTTCCTTGAATTTCATGGTTGTGGTGGAGGTATTGTTGGAGGCGGGAGGCGATCCGCCCAGGCAGACTTGTTCTATTTCAGTAATCTGCTCTAATTTCTCCAGCAGAATAAAACGGCGGTCATCCTTCTTATTTGAAAAAACGTTCCACTCCGTGTTGATAAATACAATTGCTTCCTTTTGATATCCCAGGTCCTTGTTGAGGGAATACCGAATTTGTTTGCTGAAGGCCAGGGTGGCGATGAGCAGGACCTGGGTGATGACAAATTGGGAGACCGTCAGGGATTTCCTCAGCCAGGCTTTCCGGGTCTGTGATGTCCCGGAATGAGCCTGGTTTTTCATGACCGTCACCGGCTTGAAACCGGTCAGGACCCAGGCCGGGTAAAATCCGGACAACAAACTCACTCCGCTCACCAACAATACCAGGAAGATCCATACATGGGGCTGGCTGATTGATTGAATGGAAACCCCCGGTGGAATAAAATCCTTAAATATATTCAGCAAGCCCGGCGTCAAGGCCAGGGAGACGAAGGTAGCCAGGATGGTAAACAAAAACGTTTCACTCAAAAACTGGGCGATCAGCTGGCCCTTGCGCCCTCCTACCGTTTTCCGGATCCCGATTTCTTTTGCCCTTATGGCGGACTGGGCCGTAGAAAGGTTGATAAAATTGATGCATCCCAGCAACAATAAAAAAGCCGCGACAGCCAGCAAACCTCTCAATACCGACTTGTTGGCCTGCCTGGACTCAAAGGCATCGTATTCCTGGTTAAAGTGGATGTCGGCCAGGGGCTGCAGGAAATGCCGGGTATCGTCTTTAATCTCCTTATCCTTATTTCCCCGGTATTTATTCCGAATGATTTCCAGTTGTCGTTCTATGGCACCGGGTTCTGTTCCTGCGGCTAATTTGACAAACAGCTGGGAACTGGAATTTATACTTCCCCACTCCTCCCATGACCATTGCCCTTTTAATCCGGTTTGTTCTATGGTGGCCCGCGATATAAATTCCTTAAACCTGAAATCAGTGGCTTCCCTGAAATCCTCCACGATCCCTGCTACCGTCATTTTCAGGCTGTCATTATAGACAACTGTTTTACCAATGATATCATCCTCACTTAAGTGGGCAAAATAGGTTTTAGCTCTGCTTTCGGTCAATACGACCTGGAATGGGTCCTTCAGAGCCGTGTGCGGTGATCCGGCCAGCCAATGGTATTGAAATACTTTAAAATATTCTTCATCCGCATACACGATGTCCTTTTGGTTTTTAAAGACCGCCATGGATGCATTACCGGTACGCGGAATCATGACCTTGCTATCGTACACCGTAATAAAATGGGTCAGGCCATCCAGGCCGGAAACCTCCCTTCGAACAGCCTGGGCAGTCGGCACCGGCACACCGGAATTGTGGATGGTCAGATCAGGAAATTCGATCTTCGAGACCACCCGGTATATCCGTTCACCATCCGGGTGAAACTGCTCAAAGCTATATTCATATTGAACGATCAGGTAAAAGACCAGGGAGGCGCTGATGCCGATGGCCAGGCCGGATATATTGATGAGGGAAAACACTTTGTTTCGCCTGAAATTCCGGAAGGCTAGGAGGAGGTTGTTTTGGAGCATAAAACCTTAAGTTGTGAGCTTCCGATGCTCGTGAATGGTTACTTAAAAATTAATTCCTTAAATATTTCTGCGTTCACCACGGCTGAAGTTATTTAACGCATTCAATTTTCTGTCCTGATTGAATTAACCGGGTTCATCCGGGCAGCTTTGAGGGATAGGATACCGACTATGGTTAAGGTCAATAACAAAGTGTTGACTCCAATGATCAGGTACATGCCCATGGAAATGGTCGTCCGGTAGTCGAAATTGTCCAACCACCGGTGCATGATAGAATAGGAAAGGGGAATGGCAATCAGGAATGAAACCGAGGTCAACAGTATAAACTCCCTGGTCATCATGCGGCAAATTCCAAGGACACTGGCTCCGAGGACTTTGCGTATCCCGATTTCCCTGGTCCGTTTTTCGGCGGTAAAGGCAGCCAGGCCAAGCAAACCCAGGATGGATATAAATATAGCCATGAAAGTAAACCAGGAACTCAATTTGCCGATGCGCTCTTCATCATTAAATTTCTTTGCCACGTCCTGATCGGTAAAAGTATATTCAAACGGAACGTCCGGAGCATATTTCTTATAAATGGCCTGTATCCTGGACAACGCTTCATGGGTAGATATGGCATCACTCAGCCTGATGTTGATGACATTTTCCTGATCGCTGGCGATGTGGTAGACACAGGCAATATCCGCACTGTATGGTGATCCTACCATAATATTATCTACGATCCCGACCAGGGTATAGGGGCGATCATTCCAGGTAATGGTTTCACCGATCGGATCATCCAGCGCCATCATTTGAGCTGCTTTGGCAGTGATGATCATGGCACTGGAATCGGAAAGGATATCCCTTGAAAAGTCCCTTCCCCTGATCAATTTCCATCCAATCGTTTTACCATACTCGAAGGAAACCGCATTATTGGGAAAGTCCACCGAAAAATTAGGATCCTTTCCTTTCCAGTTAAACCGGCTGTTGGTGCGCCAGACGCTCGCCGGGGGACTGGTTGATTGGGCTACCTGGCTGACGGCACCGGATGTCTTAAGTTCATTGGTAAAGGCTTCAAAAGAACGGTAGATTCCGCCATAAAATCCGGTGGTGATCAAATGGCTGAGATTGAAACCTACAGGACGGTCTTTGGCATATTGAATTTGCCGGTATACCACCCAGGTACAGGCAAGCAATGAAACCGATACGGTAAATTGAAAAATAACCAACACTTTCCTGGGAAGGGATGCCGACTTGCCAGCAGACCGGCTTCCGGATAAAACCTTAACCGGTATAAATGAAGACAAATAAAATGCCGGATAACTTCCAGCCAAAAGGCTAACGATGAAGGCAAATACAATCAAAACCAGCCAAAAAACCGGACTGTTCAAGGGTATGGACAAATTTTTTCCGGCAATTTCATTAAAATAAGGAAATGCGACCTGGGTCAATACCATTGCGAGGATTAAAGCAAGAAAAACCACGGCTGCCGATTCGGCCAGAAATTGCCGGATAAGCTGTCCCCTGTTGGAACCAAGTGCCTTAAAGATGCCTACTTCCCTGGCTCTTTTACTGCTTCGTGCCGTAGCCAGGTTCATAAAATTGATACATGCAAGCAGGAGTACAAAGATCCCGATGATTCCGAATAACCAAACGTATTTTATCCTGCCCCCGGTGTTTTTTCCATTTGTAAAATCGCTGTAAAGATGCCACCGATCCATGGGATGAAGAAAAATTTCCGCTTTGGTTTTCTTGCGGGCTTCATCCACGTTTTGATAAATAATATTTTTAATTTTTTCTGAAATAGCCTTATGGTCCGCGCCCGGCTGAATCATGGCAAAGGCGCGCGTATAATTGCTGCCCCAGGAATTGGTAGTCAGTATCGAAGGGTTGTTTAATAAAAATAATTTCCAGGGGATGATAAAATGGATCCTGGAGAAATCCGTATTCTCCGGAAGGTCTTTAAAGACACCTCCAACTTTCAAATCCTGGTAATTGTTTATTTTGATGGTTTTGTCCAACGGATTCCGGTTTCCGAATATCGTCCTGGCCAGGGTGGCTGAAATCAATATTGAATAGGGGTCTTCCAGGGCCTCTTCCGACCCGTCCACCATTTCCATGGACAACAGATCCAACAATTCATCTTCCGCGTAAACTCCTCCCTTATTAAAGTGTTTTTTTTCATGGGTCAGGAGAAAATCATTATTCCAGGAGGTTTGAACCACATATTTAAAATCATCTCCATACCATTTTCTGATTCCATCGGCGAGAACAGGGGGAACTGCTTCCTGGGTCTGTATGCTTCCATTGTTGTTTTGATTCTGCAATACCTGTACGATGCTGTTAAATCCGGGTATGGTCGTATTATAATTAAGTTCATCCTGAATCCAGGTACCGATGATCATGACTACGGTAAGGCCTAAGGCCAGGCCGGTTATATTTATAAAAGAATAGGCTTTGCTGCTGACCAGGTTTCTGAAGGCAATCTTGAAATAATTTTTAACCATGTGCTAATTAAAGTTGAAAAAGTAAAAGGGTCAAAAACGAGAAAGGGTGAACCAGGCTTTTGAACTTTTGCACCCTTGCCCGTTTGCCGTTCATCCGTTTTTTATTCTTTTGTCAGTCCATCAATTGTACCAATCTCGATTTCATTGATTACCAATAGAATAGATCGCAGCTATCTTGATCAGGTGTCCGAAAACGGACACGATCGTCTGTATTCCGGTCACCTGAACAAGCACTCTTAGCTGGCTTTCCAATCCCGACTTTGTGGATGGAAGCATCATCCGGATAACGCGGAGATCAATGTCAAATCCCTCCACTTTACCTTTCTATTCCGTCCTTAAACTTCTGGAAGGATTGGCCATAGATGCTTTTATGCTGGGAAACAATACGGTCGTCAGGGTAATTATCAATACGAACAGGGCAGACCAGATAAAACTCAATGGCCGGAGCCCGGAATTATAAGGGAAAACCTGATTGAACCCAACAGCATCGTCCTGACTGCCAGCCTGGCGGAAAAATTTTTTGGTAAAATTTAATTAATAGGTGGACAAAAATAACTTATAAGGGCAAGGTTAAGGTTCTGCGGCCAGGGGTCACCTTTTTCATCTGATGGGCCAACGGGACCCCTCCCTTCTCCCGATGCCTCGGGACCTCTATCTTCTCACCTTTTCTATTCCATTTTCAAGGATTTCAGCGGCTGGATCATTTCCTTTTTATTCCATGCCCAATGACTAAACCGGTTATGCTATGACCTGGATCCGTAATTCCTTATTTGCAATTCATAATCGTTACTCTGTTAAATTGTAAAAATTAAAATAGGAAATCCCTCATTCACTTCTTAAAGAATTTACCGGATTGGCCAAAGCCCCCCTGATCGATTGAAAACTCACCGTGAACAGGACAATCAACAGGGCAGTCACCCCTGCCCAGATAAATACGGTCAGCCCGATCGGGACCCTGAAAGCAAAAGATTGTAACCACCTGCTCATACCCCAGTAGGCCAAAGGAGAGGCAATGGAAATGGCGATAAACACCAACAAGATAAATTCCCTGGTAAGCAGCGATACGATATTGGATAAAGAGGCCCCCAACACTTTTCGGATACCGATTTCCTTCACTTTTTGCTGGGTCGTAAACGTAATCAATCCCCACAATCCGAGGCAGGAAATCAACATGGCAATCCCGGAAAACAAACGGAATAATCCAAACAACCGCGATTCAGACTGGTACAATTGATCAATTTGTTCGTCGAGAAAACGGTATTCGAAGATTCCCTTGGGATATGCGATTTTAACGGCTGAACCGAGTTGGTAGATGACCTGGTTTATATCGGCACCCCCGCTCACCTTTACATTGAGTTTATCGCAGAAACGCAGGTATGGGCTGATCAGGGTTGGTTTGATTTCATCCCGGAGCGAGCCCACGTTAAAATCTTCCACGACACCGATGATTTCATGGTGCCAACCCATCATGCCGGCCCAAAACCGCTTACCCAGCGCGGCCTCCGGAGTTTCAAATCCAAGGGCCGAGGCCGCTTTGCGATTGATCAGCGTCTTGGCAAACCGTTGATCCTCCGGGATAGATTCTGATACCGCCGCAGTATCCGATGGATTAAACGGTCTCCCTGCAATTAATTTAATGTTATATAGAGAACAATAATGCTCATCCGACATAATGGTCGTAACCGGTTTGCGGTCCGGATCCTCCCTGCCCATCATGCTCATGAGGGTTCCCCAGTGATCCTCGGTTCCGGGGGAACTCGTAGAATAGGAATAGCCTGCAATTCCGGGCACCCTGGATAATTCCTGGGACAACAACTCTTTCTGTTTCATTTGTTCATTAGGTAAAGTGACGATGATCATATTGTCTTTTTCGAAGCCCAGGTTCTTAAAACGGATAAAGTTGAGTTGTTTACCGATGAGCATCAGGCTGATCAACAGGCAGATTGAGATGCTGAATTGAACGACCACCAGCGATTTTCTCAGGAGGGCCGTAGGGATTCCGCTTTGCAGGTTCATGGACTTAAAGGCCAGAATAGGCCGGAAGGCTGAAATGACCCAGGCCGGGTACACCCCCGCCAATAAAGAAGTCAACAGGATGCCTGCAAACAAATACAATAATAATCCGCCGGATTGCAATATGTCAAATTCAATTTTTTTTCCCACCAGGTTGTTTATATAGGGCAGCGCCGATTTGGTCAGCAAGACTCCAATGACCGCAGCGAACAGCACCAGGCTAAAGGATTCGATCAGAAACTGAAGGACTAATTGTTTTTTACCGGCCCCGATGGTTTTGCGGACCCCTACTTCCTTGGACCGGGTCAAGGATTCCGCGGTGGACAAATTGACAAAATTGATACAGGCCAATAACAAGACGGCAAGGCCGACTCCCCCAAAAAACCACAACCACATTTTGTTGATGGCTTGTACCCATTGTCCCCCGTTGGCATATTTGGAATTGAAATGAATATCCTTCAAGGGTTGAAATTCAACTTCGCAGCGGGAATCCTTGCCCATCCAGCGCTGGTTGTTGAGCAACTTGTCATAAATGCCAACAACCCCACTTAACAAGGAAGGAGTGGGTTCGGGGTTGTCGGCCGGCAATAAAATAAAGGTGGAACCTCCGGATACTGAACCATAATGGGTCAGGGAGGTACCCACGTAATCTTTGTCTTCCACTAGGGACAATAACAACTCCGCCGGAAGGTGGGTATTGCCCGGAAAATCTTTTATGACCGCCCCAACGGTAATTTTATATTTATCGTTGTATACAAATACTTTTCCTACCGGATTTTCATTTCCAAAATACTTTTTGGCCGTGGTTTCGGTTAATACCGCATGAAATGGTTGCCGCAGGGTTTCATGGGCATTGCCCTGAACCACCTGGACATCAAATACCTCCAGAAATTCGGCATCTGTGAACATCACCCTGTCCTGTTTGAATCGTTTGAGCGGGCTCAATTCAATGAGGGCCTGAAAAGGATGGTGGACCTGGGTCACGTGTTCAATACCGGAAATATCCTTACGGATCTGGTTTGCCAAGGGAAATGGAGTTGAAAAATGAAATTCCTTTTTACCAAAATCAATCCAGACCTGGTTTATCCTGAAGATCCGATTGGCTTTGGAATGATACCGGTCAAAACTCAATTCATGCCGGATAAACAGGCCGATCAGCAGGCAGACCGTAATACCCAGGCTCAAACCCACCAGGTGCAATGAGGTGGACAGCTTGTTGCGGCCGAATCTCCGCATAATAAAGATTATTGTTCTGATTACCATGTCAAAAAGAAGGATTGGTGAAAATAACCGGATTCATTCCGTGCGCAGGGATTTTACCGGATTGGCAAGGGCGGCTTTCCATGCTATCCGCCCCACAGTGAGCCAGGCGATGAAAACCGATGCGACCATGGCCAGCAGGAAGACCCAGATACTGATCTCAATTTTATAAGTATAATTCTGCAGCCATTTATTCATCAAGATATAAGCGAGAGGGGTCGCTATGCCAAAAGCCAGTAAAATCAGCAGCGTAAATTCCCTGGAAAGCAGGTATACAATATTTGCTTTGCCGGCACCAAGCACTTTCCGGATGCCAAGTTCTTTGGTACGCTGGATGGCCATGTAGGATACCAGGCCGAACAAACCCAGGCAACTGATCAGGATGGCCAGGGCGGCAAAGATCTTGTACAGGGTGGCCAATTGGGTTTCCTGGATGTAGAACCCGGCGAGCGTTTCGTCCAGAAAATGGTATTCAAATAAATACCCGGGATATGCTTCATTCCATACTTTTTCGGCAAAGGCAATCACCTCGGACTCCTCACCGGGTTTTATCCGGAGGTTGAGCATCCGGTACTGATTTTTCCAGGTGCTGAGGACCACCGGGGCCATGGGTTGCCGGAGCGAAAGGGAATGAAAATCCTTCACGACACCCACCACCGGGCCTTTTAATCCCCCGTCCCAGAATTCCAGTTCCTTGCCGAGCGCCTGGTTGGGATCGGGGATACCCAGTTTACGCAAAAGGGTTTCATTGACTACAAATTCCTTTACCGTATCGCCGGGAAAATATAGCCTGCCGGCCAAGAGTTCCATTTTATAGGTTTCAAAATAGGATGCATCGGCCCATTTGAGGACGGCATTAAAATCGGTGGACTGGTCCGCGTGATCAAATCTAAAATCACTGGACCAGTTTCCCCTTGCAGCCGGACTCGAAAAGCTGAAGCTGACTCCTTCAACATCGGGATGCTGTTCAAAACGGTTCCGCACGAAATCCATCCTTGACCTGCTGATGCTGTCGTTGGGGACGGTAATATTCAGGATCGACTGGTGGTCAAAACCAAGACGGGCATTGCGGAAATAATTCATCTGGCTGACCACGATCAGGGTACCTATGATCAAAACATGGGCAATGCCAAACTGGAAGACCACCAGGCCGCGTCTGAGGTTGATGCCTCCCACCTTACCAGACGAGATTTTTGTCTTAAGGGCGGTCACAGGGTTAAATCCGGAAAGAATGAGGGAAGGGTAACTGCCTGATACCAGGGTTACGATGAACCAAATGGTAAACAGGAACAAGGTTACAACAGGAGCCTGATCGAAAGTCAAGGCCATCTTCGTCTTAAGAATATTATTCAATACGGGCAGCGCCATATAAGCCAGGCCAAGGGCCAGCAAAACGGAAAATGAAGTCAGTATGGAAGTTTCCTGAATAAACTGAACTACCAACTGGCCACGGTTGCTTCCCAATACTTTTCTAATACCCACTTCTTTGGACCGGTGGACCGCCTGTGCAGTGGCCAGATTGATAAAATTGACACAGGCAATCAGGATCAGAAAAAGACCGATTAATTTCAGGGCCAGGATCAGGGATTTGCTGAAAGTATGGTTCCTGAAATTGCCGAATTCAGCATCAAAATGTATTTCCGACAAAGGCTGCACGATATAAGTATCCCTGGAATATTCTTCCGGTTTATGCCGCTTTGAAAAAGCTTTAAGGTCTTCATTAAACTTTGGTATCGATACGTCCTTCGGGAGTTCAATCATGGTATAGGCATTGCCTTGGGTGCTCACCCAATCCTCCAGATTGCCTCTATACGGGCTTTGTTCGATGGAAACAAAAGAAACCAGAACCTCCAGGGGGAAATCGGTTCGGGCAGGCACATCTTCCAAAATGCCAGTGATGGTATAGATTTCCTGTCCGGTCGCCCCTTTCCTTATCCTTTTACCCAGGGCCTGTTGCCAGCCCCCAAAAAACCGTTCGGCCATTTCCACGGTCAGGGCCGCCTGTCCGGGCTTGGATAAGACCGAATGAGGATCTCCGGCCAGCCATGGAAAATCCAGGAGTTCAAAAAATTCCGGTTCTGTGTAATACAGGTCTGCCTTAAACTTCCGTTTAACGGCAGCGCCATCTTCAATGGTCAGCGGTTCATTATCCGACTTAAAAATGCGGGCCACATTTTTTACCTGAGCCAGTTCATTCCGGACCGCCGGCCCCACAGGAAAAGAGGTTCCTTCAGAATATGAAATACCTCCTTCCAGATAAAAGGCAGTCCCTATCCGGTAAATCGAATCCTTTTTCTTATGATAGGTATCAAAACCCGTTTCATACCGGATCACCATGAATATCAGCAGGGCCGCTGCAATCCCTGCGGAAAGTCCGGTGATATTGATGAGGGTGTATGTGCGGTTACGCACCAGGTTTCTCAAGGCCGTTTTCAAATAATTTTTAAACATGGGTCGATTTACAGTTTGCAATTGATATTATTCCTCAACTCCTATCTCCTAACTTCCAACTCCTGTCTCCCATCTCCCATCCATTTTACATACCAAAGGTTGCAATGGCTGAATATCAGTGCTTTAAGAAACAAATGGGTATTTAAGGTGTCCGGTTTCGATACAATGGGTGATCAATATGACACAGTTGGATAGTTGGCAGGTTTGTCAGTTGGCTAGTTTGTCAGTTGGCTAGTTTGTCAGTT
>CAYOPD010000033.1:13875-21562 GCA_964405735.1 uncultured Saprospiraceae bacterium
TTGTGAGAATTTCGAATAGAGTATTTATTGACTTCTCGAACTATAAGCAGGGTGAAATGACTTATTTTAATGCTACAATGCTATTGCCAATTCTATGGTTCCACTACGGGCCTTCCCGAAATGAAAGTTTCTGACCGAGCTGGTCAGGGTATTATTCCACCTTCAAACTCTTCACAGGGTTCATCAAAGCAGCCCGGATAGTCTGGGAACCAACAACAATTGCCGAAATCACTGTCAGAATAATAAAACCAGGCAATATGATGTTCAGTCCCGGTTCAATGCGATTCGCGAAATTGTTGAGAATAAAACCACTCATAATTAAACCAAGGGGAACAGCAATTGCGAAACCAATTATCAATAGTCCCATAAATCCCTTCGAAAGAATAAATACAAGGTCTCTTGCTGAGGCACCCAAAATTTTCCGAACACTAATTTCTTTTTGCCGCTTTTCTACCGAAATTATAGTCATTCCCAAAAGACCCAATAGCCCTATCACTATACCCATTAACGTAAAAAATTGAATCACTTTATTCACGTCTTTAAGAATCGAATAATTTTTTTGAATGCTGGTTGTATAAGATTCCCCCTGAAATTCGATTCCTGGGGCAATTTCATTCCAGGCTTGTTTTATGTCCGATATCGTTTGCCCAAAATTTACCGAATTTATTTTAATATTAAGCACATTCCATTCCGAAGGAATATTTTTGAGCATCAAAGGTTCAATGCTGTAGTCGGCAGGTTTGAACATAAAGTCTTTTACCACGCCTTTTACAATAGCCATCGTAGAATCATTAAAATAAATGGTTTTCCCAATGGCAGATTGATCATCGCCAAGCTTGAATTTTTCTGCAAATAATTCATTAATAATTATTTGTGGATTTACAACATTCTGGGATGGATTTGATGAGAAATTTTCACCAGCCACCAGGCTCAAATTTAAATTGGGAATCGTTTCATGGTCAACAGAATAGCAATGAACTTTATTATAGCTATCCGTTTTGCTATTTTTTATGAGCGTGGAGGCTTCGTCATAGGTGCCCAGTAAAACGCTCATTGCCGAAATTTGACTTACACCTGCAATTTTATAAAACTTAGACTTTGCTTCCGAGACAGAGGCTCCTTGCAGCTTAACATTATACAATTGTTCTGTCTGAAAACCAAAATTAATATTTACAGCATATTCTATTTGTTTATGCATGGTGGTCACTACCATGATAAAAAGCATGGTAAATACGTACTGCGATACCAATAGGAATTTTCCCAATCCTACTCGTTTGAAAATTCTGAGGTTATCGATTTTTCGAATGGCTTCTACCTGGTTAAGCTTTGAAATGGCCATAGCCGGTAAAAGACCGGCAATAAGCCCGATAATCAGGGCAAAAAAGACAAAATACACTATGTCTATAGGCCTTATAATCACATTCAAATCAAAGAAACTAAAGCTTTGCAGTTTACTCAATTCGGTTTTGAAGTAAATTAAAAATCCTATGGATACGGCCATAGCGATAAATGAGAGTACTATGCCTTCGCCCATTAATTGTATTAATAATTGGCTCCTATGGGCACCCAGCGTTTTTCGTACACCCATTTCTTTGGTTCTGCGAAGGGAATTGGCCAAAGTAAGATTGGCATAATTGA
Source organism: uncultured Saprospiraceae bacterium (assembly GCA_964405735.1). Lineage (GTDB taxonomy): Bacteria > Bacteroidota > Bacteroidia > Chitinophagales > Saprospiraceae > JADJLQ01. The sequence continues at coordinate 15,514 of CAYOPD010000033.1, forward strand.
AAATAGCAGATATCATCACTACAAAGCCCATCAAAGTCAAAAACCACATCAGATGCTTTGGCAGGCCTTTACCCATTCCATTGGCAATACTATAACCGGGGGTAATATCTGAAAGCGGCTGCAGCTCAAAGCTTAAGCCGGCATCTTCTGAATCGAAAGGCAGGTTTTTGAGAACGGGTGCAAAAAATTTATTAATCGAAGCCTGAGCCTGATTTAAGTCAGTATTCGTTCTTAATTTTATATAGGTATATGCCGTATTGTAATTGGTGAAATGACTTGTTTCCTGCCCAGGAGCCATACGTGAGAACAATGCATCGAATTGAAAATGAGTTTTATTTTCAAAGGTTTGTAACACTCCCGTTATTTTATAAAACCCGGTATTGGCAATTTCGATTGTTTTACTAATCGGGTCCTCATTTTTAAATAACTTTTTACTCAAAGCCGTTGAGATCACTATGGAATTAGGTTCACTCAATGCATTTTTTGCATCTCCATGGGATAGTTTAAAATTAAAGATTTCAAAAAAACCATTATCGGCCATCTTACCATCAAATCCGAATCTTTGGTTATTGTGGATGATCACACCACTCTCTGATTCAAAAGGATTGTCATCTTTCCGGAGCTTAACAAGCTCCAAAGCCGTCGCTTTTTCAATCCATGTAAAATTCTCTGTCAGATGTTTGCTGATTGCAGCTGGGCTGCTGGCATAAGGCTCAATGCTTCCATTTTTTCTCAAAGCCACCGTATTGACCCTATAAATTCGCTCAGCATCATTATGGAATTTATCATAATGGTACACATCTTGATAGAGCAGCAAAATCAGCAAACAAACTGACATACTCAATGCCAATCCCAGTATATTCAGGATTGAAAATGTTTTGTGGTTTAAAATATTGCGCCAAGCGATTTTTAGGTAATTGCGTATCATCTTTTTTAAGTTACAAGTTGAACGTGTGAATTTAAAGGCAGCTCCATTACAGACTTCCAACCTTTTACTTTTCCACTTTCCGTCAAATTTATTTATTCTGTTTTAAGAGATTTGACAGGATTCATCAATGCGGCTCGTATAGATTGATAACTAACAGTGACCAGGGTGATCAAAACAAGTAGTACCAGTGGCACAATAAAAAACCAGGCACCCAGGGCAATATGGAAGGCATATTGTTTCAGCCAGCCATTCACCAGCAGGTATGCCAGGGGAAGCGCGATTATACCTGCCAGAATCACGAGCCGGAGATAATCCAGGGTGATCAATCCGGTAATTTGTGACAGGGTGGCTCCGAGCACCTTGCGAATTCCGATTTCCCTTGTGCGCCGGGCAATGGTAAACAAAGACAAACCAAAAAGACCCAGGCAAGCGATCAGGATGGCGATCAAGGTGAACAGGCCGAGCACGGTCGCAAACAACCGGTCATTTTTATATTGTTCGTTGAATTGTTCATCCAGGAAAAAATATTGGAAGGGGCTTTCAGGGAAGCTGCTGTTCCAGGTCTCCCTTACAAAATCCATCAATGCAGTCAGATTGCCGGTATTAATCTTCAGGGAGAAATTGCCCAGGTCGCTCTCTTCGGCAGGATAAAAGATAATCGGATCAAAACCATACTGAAGGGATTCCTGGTGGTAGTCTTTCACCAGGCCAATGATTTTGCAATGGAATCCGCCCCCGTCTATTTCTTTGGCCAGGATTGCCTGCGGATCTGTAAAACCGAAGACCCGGGCTGCCGTTTCATTCACCAGGATATTTACAGGGATGGAAGTGTCACTGCTGATCCGGTCTGTGGAAAAATTCCGCCCTCCTAGCAGCTCAAGTCCATAGGCATCGATGAACTTCCTGTCTATACCCAGAAGCCGGCATCTTTTTCCCGCCTGACTGTTTTTCAACACAAAATCGGCGGAACCTCCAACTTCCCCCCCGGGAACGGAAGTGGATGCGGTCACCGACCGGATGCCCGGATTGGATTCCAGGGCATTTACAAAAGCGGTAAAAGCAGGAAGGTCCGAACTGTCCTGGGCGGCGGTTTGCTGAAGAACCAGGGTTTGATCAATCTGAATGCCCAGGTCGCGGCCCTGCATAAACCTCAACTGCCGGTTGAAACCCAGTGAGGAAGCGATAAGCGCCAGGGCAGCGATAAATTGAAGCAGGACCAGGGATTTTCGCAAAATATTTTTGCCCCCCTGGCTACCTGGATAGGCCTGGGCCGATTTTATTGAATACGCCGGCTGAACCGACGACAAAATAAATGCAGGATAAAATGCGGCCAGAAAGGTACCTGCTAAAAAGACACCCAGGCCAAGAGCCCAAAAAGAAAGGTTCGTGTCATCAAAGCCGGTGATTTCCCTGTTGACCAGCTTTGAAAAAAAAGGTTGACCCAAACGGAAGCCAAATACTCCAAGCATGGCTGCGGCCAGAATCATAAAAAACGATTCAGCCAGAAACTGGCGGATAAGTTGAAATTTACCGGCACCGATCACTTTTCTTACTCCGACTTCTTTTGACCGGTCCATGGAATGGGCAGTGGTCAGGTTGATGTAGTTGATCCAGGCAATGAAGAGGATAAACAGGGCAGCGATGCCCAGGTATTTCAGGTAAGAAAGGTCGCCGTTGCCCTCCAATTCATAGTCATAGTTGGAGCGGAGGTGAATGTCTTTCAGGGGCTGCAGGACAAAATTCAAGACATAACCCCTTTGTTTCATGTCATCGCCCAGGTATCGTCGTGTAAAGGGCTCCAGTTTCGACTGCAAATGGTCCGGATTTGTACCGGCTTTTAGTTTTACGTACGTATAAAAATCCGACCAGCCCCAGCTGGTTTCCGCCCTGCCCCGGGTGACCTGGATGTATTTGTTGTAATTGAGAAGGATATTGAAACGAATATGGGAATTGGATGGAAGGTCATTCAACACACCTTTAACAATAAAGTCTTCATTGCGGTAATGCAGGGCCTTTCCCATGGGATCCTCACTGCCAAAATAACGTTCGGCTGTTTCCCGGGTGATGACAGCATCATTCAGTTCCCGCATGGCCGTCTCCGGAGTTCCTTTAAAAAACGAAAATGAAAAGACCTTAAATACGGAAGGATCGGTGAAATAAATGCTGCTCTTTTCAACCATCTTTATGTCGCCACGTTGCACAATCCCACCCTGCTGGCGGAATCGCACCGCATCTTCAATTTCCGGGAAATCTTTTTTCAAAGCCGGAGCAACTGCCGGAAAAGTAAAAGCAAAGGTCTGCTCCTTGCCATCGTCCTCCCGCACGACCATAGGTACCCGGAAGATCAGGTCCTTGTTTTGATGGAAATCATCATAGCTGTATTCAAACCTGAGATAATTGAAGATCAGCAGGAAGGCTGCTATACCCAGGCCAAGTCCGAATACATTGATCGCAGAGAAAACTTTGTGTTTCATCAGGCTTCTCCAGGCGGTTTTGAGGTAAGTGCTAAACATGAATTGGTGGTTGGTGGTTAGTGCTTGGTAAATTTGCTGATTACTGATTACTCAAAGCTATTCAGTCCGCAAGCTTTTCACCGGTTTGGTAGAGGCTGCATTAAGGGCTTGTAAAGCGATGGTAGCGAAAGCAATGATGGCGGTCAGGGAGCCTGCCACGGCAAACACCCACCAGCGGATATCGATGCGGAAGGCAAAATCTTTCAGCCAGGCATTCATCATCCACCAGGAAAGCGGCACGGCCAGGAGAAAAGCAAATCCCACCAGGATCATAAAATCCCTTGAAAGAATAAAAATGATGTTTCTCACCGGTGCGCCCAATACTTTCCGGATACCGATTTCTTTGGTCCTCTGGATGATATTGTATGCTGAAAGCCCCAGCAATCCAAAACAGGCAATCAGGATGGCCAAAAGGCTGAAGATGCCAAATACCTCACCGAATTGGCGGTTGGCCCTGTACTGCTGATCGAAGGAGGCATCGAGGAAAAAATAGCTGAACGGATCGTTGGGGAAAAAGGCATTCCAGGTTTTCCCTATGGATTCAATACCGGACTGCAGGTCGCCCGTATTGATTTTTAGGGAATAATAATTCCGGGCATTCGGCCTTAACAACACCAGCATGGGATTGATCTCTTTTTGCAGGCCCTGGTGATGGTAATTGTCGATTACTCCAATGATTTTGAAGGTATCGCCCCGGATCACGGATTCGTTCAGGGCTTTTTCAGGAGATTCAATACCGAGCAATTCAACAGCTTTTTTATTCAGCAACACGGCCCGGTTGTCCGATTTAAATTCTTTCGAAAAATTACGACCCGCGACCATTTTTAGTCCAAATGAAGGCACAAAATCGTGGTCCACCCCAAGGAGGTAATGGGTCACGCCCTGGCTTCCCGGACGGTTAATCCTGATCCCGCTGGTCCAGTAGATCTCCTGGCCCATGACACTGGTGGATGCCGTCACATTTTGAACCCCTGCCTGTTGCATCAATTGATTTTTAAATGGCTGGAAAATATCCTGGTAACCGGAATCCGCAGGAGATTCCGCGCCTTTAAGCACCAAAGTCTGTTCGATATTGGCCCCCAGGCTTTGGCTTCTCATGTATTTCACCTGTTGGTAGACGATGAGGGTACCCGCAATGAGGGCCACTGAGGTCACAAACTGTGCCACAATCAATCCTTTGCGAAGCAACAATCCGCTGGCGCTGTTTTTGAACATACCTTTCAAGACGGCGACGGGACGGAAACCAGAGAGCACAAAAGCGGGATACAGGCCGGACAATAAGGCGCCCAGCACAAACACCAGCAGAAAATATCCCAGGTAGGGCGTATTAAAAATCCTGAAGCTGGCCGAATCAAAACCGGTAAGCCGGTTAAACCATGGAGTAAGCAATGCCGTGAAGCCGAGCGCGAAGACCAGGGCTATGGCATTCAGCAGCACACTTTCCATCATAAACTGGAAGACCAGGTTGGATTTTTGGGCACCTGCCACTTTTCGTACCCCGACCTCCCGGGCCCTTTCCATGGAGCGCGCAGTGGCCAGGTTGATGTAATTGATCCAGGCTATTCCGATGATGAAAAAAGCGATAAGGAAGAGGAAGGACACGGCCTGTCCATTTCCGTTTACCTCCGCTTCCTGGTTTACATTGGAATACAGGTGAATGCCGGTGAGGGGGATCAGGTGGATCTCGTTTTTATAATTATTATTTTTTGCCCAATCCAGGTTGTTGATGTAACGGTCGCAAAAGGCCGGAAACTTTTCCTGCAGCCGATCGGGGTCGGTGCCAGGTGAAAGTTTGAGGTAGGTATAAAAATCATACCAGCCAAAACTGGTTTCCGTGGCATTGGTGGTGTCACCATAAAAACGATTGATGGCATCCAAGGTTTTATAGGACATCAGGTGTTGAATCTCAAGATGAGAGTTCGGCGGCAGTTCGGAAAAGACCCCGGTCACTTCGAGAACCCTGGAATATTCAGGGTCGCGCAGCATCAATTTTTTCCCTAGGGGATCCTCCTTGCCAAAATATTTTTCTGCCATGGCCGGAGTGAGCATGAGCTTGTCCGGGCCTGTCAGGGCTGTAGCCGGATCGCCGTGCAAGACCTTGATATCAAACATATCCAGAAAGGCAGGATCAGCGAAGTAACCCTTTTCTTCACTGAATTTGATTTGCTTCTCCTCATTGGACAGGAGGAAATGGGCGTCGTGCAGGCGGCAAAAGGCCTCCACTTCCGGGAAATCCTTTTTCAGCGTCGGGCCAAAGGCCGGATAAACCGTAGCCGATTTCCAGGCCAGGTTTCCTTGCTGGTAGGCATCCAGGCGAAGCCGGTAAATATCATCCGCCCCAGTTATGAATTGATCGTAACTCCGTTCATAAGCCACATAGCGGAATATCAATAAACAGCAGGTAATGCCAATGGATAATCCGAAAATATTCAACAAGGAATACCCTTTCCGTTTGAAAAGATTCCGGAAAGCAAGCTTCAGATAATTGTCAAACATAGTTAGTTTATTAGTTTGTCAGTTGGTTAGTTTGTCAGTTGGTTAGTTTGTCAGTTGGCTGAAAGCTGAAAGCTGAAAGCTCATTGCTCACGGCTCACTCCGTTCTCAAACT
>CAYOPD010000033.1:21662-26661 GCA_964405735.1 uncultured Saprospiraceae bacterium
GCTGAAAGCTGAAAGCTGAAAGCTCATTGCTCACGGCTCACTCCGTTCTCAAACTTTTAACCGGATTGGCCCAGGCAGCCTTTACCGCCTGCAGCCCAATAGTCAGCAGGGCTACTGCCGCAGCTATTCCACCGGCCATAAAAAATACCCATAGCGGCACCCGGATCCGGTAAGCAAAATCGCCCAGCCACTCCGACATGGCATACCAGGCCAGGGGAAAAGCAACTACAAAGGCAATGGCAACCAGTTTCAAAAAATCTTTTGACAACAAGCCGACGATGCTCGCAGTTCCTGCACCCAGCACTTTCCTGATCCCGATCTCTTTGATACGCTGGCTGATGGCAAAAGCGGAAAGCCCAAGTAAACCAAGACAGGCAATGAAGATGGCCAGGCAGGAAAAGATGGTAAAAATGGTGCCTTGGCGGTTTTCCGCCTGGTACAGCCGGTCGAAATTTTCATCAAGAAACGTATACTCATAGGGAATTTCCGGAAGAAAGCCATTCCAGGTTTTTTCAATATGAGCCAGGACGGCAGGAATGTTATTCCCGGCCATTTTGATGGAGATCCTGCCGAAGCCTCCATCCCTCCGGGGCACCATCAGGATCAGGGGGACTATTTTCTGGTGCATGGATTCAAAATGAAAATCCTGGATCACGCCCAGCAGCTTACCGCTGCGGTTGCCGTACTGGATATCCTGCCCAAGGGCATCTTCATTCGACTTGAATCCCAAAGCCTGCACCGCGGATTCATTGATCAGGAAGGCACTGGTGTCGGTGCCGAATTCTTTGGAAAAGTCACGGCCGGCCAGCACTTTCACTCCATAGGTGGAAAGAAACTGCTGGTCCACGGCTACGTATTTCAGATCCACATTCACCGGGGCCAGGCTGTCCCCGCGCCTCATCCGGGTCCCCATCGCGTCCAGCAGGCGGCCGGTCGGGATGCGTGAAGACCGGGTCACTTCTTTGATATTGCTGTTCGCGATGAGCTGATTTCGGAAGGACTCATAAGCCGGATTCAACTGCCTGTTGTAAGGCAAGGTTACGATCTGGTCTTTTTCAAATCCCAGTGATTTTTTCTGCATGTACCTGAGCTGTTTGAACACTACCGCCGTGCTGATAATGAGTATGATGGAAATGGCAAACTGCGCGGTGACCAGGGCTTTGCGGAAGGTGATGGTCGATCCTCCTGCGGTAAACAAACCTTTTAGAACCTTCACCGGTTTGAAGGAAGACATAAATAGGGCCGGGTAAATCCCTGAAACAATACCAACCACAAAAGGAACCAGGGCAAGCCAGAGCAGGGTCTTCAGGTCCAGAAGGGTACCCATGGATAACTGCTGGCCTGAAATTTTGTTGAGCCAGGGCAACAAGATCCACGTAAAGCCCAAGGCTAATAGCATGGCCACCCAGGAGATCAGCAGGGATTCGCTTAAAAACTGGGTGATCAGCACCTTTCGTTCCGCTCCTACCGTCTTACGAATTCCGATTTCCCGGGCTCTCAGGGCAGATCTTGCCGTCGAGAGGTTCATATAATTAATACAAGCGATCAGCAGGATAAACAGGGCAATGGCGGAAAAAATATACACCCTTTTGATGTCGCCGTTTTCTTCGGCTTCGTAATCCAGGTGGGAATGCAGGTGTATATCGGTTAGTTTTTGAAGGGTGAGCGCAGTGCCCTGGGATGGTAAAAACCGGGCCTGATTGCCCCGGGGCAAATGTTTGTCCAGGAAAGCTGGAAAACGGGATTCCATCTTTTTATAATCATAACCCGGAGGAAGCAGCAGATAGGTAAAAAAAGAGTTGTTGCCAAAATTGGTACGCAGGTTTTGCGCCCCATAGACCGCCGTATCATTCAGGGTATTAAAGGAGATCAGGATTTCCGGGTGAAGATGGGTGTTGGACGGAAAAGCTTTATATACCCCGGTGACTTTCAGATTAAACTGGTTGTTCAGCCTTACGGATTTATCCATCGGATCGTCCTTCCCGAAATATTTTTTCGCGATATCCTCCGAAAGCATTATGGTAAAGGGGTCAGCAAGGGCAGTAGCCGGGTTACCTTGCAGCACCTCCACATTAAATACGTCAAACAAATGTTCATCCGCAAGAAATACGCTTTGCTCATTAAACATCTTTTCACCATAACGCATGGCCAGGGGACTGAAATCGATCAGCCGGGTAATCTTTTCAATCTCGGAGAATTCCGACTTGAGCAGGGGGCCAAAAGGCGGCGCGATCGTACCCAGGTGCAGGCTTTGGGCGCCGGTTTCCGGATTTCGGAATATCCGGGTCACCCGGTAAATGCGATCCGCATGCTCATGGTACCGGTCGAAACTCAATTCATGCCGGATGTAGTTGAGGATCAGCAGGCATCCGGTAAGCCCGGTGGTCAGGCCAAACAGGTTGATGAAGGATATGAATTTATACCTCATCAGGTTGCGCCAGGCGATTTTAAGATAGTTGTTAAACATGATATAGTTAGTCAGTTAGTCAGTTAGTCAGTTTGTCAGTATGTCAGTAGTCATAACTCAAGGCTCACAACTCATAGCTTAAAGCTTATAGCTTACTCTGTCCTGAGGCTCTTCACCGGGTTCGCGACGGCTGCTTTCAGCGCCTGGAAACTGATGGTAAATAATGCGATGAGTAAGGTGGCTATTCCGGCAGCGACTAAAATCCAGCCGCTGACGGAAATACGATATTCAAAAGCCTGAAGCCAACGCTGCATGGCCCACCAGGCAATAGGCGCCGCGAGCAGGAACGAAATGCCCACCAGCATCAGAAAATCTTTAGCAAGCAGGTTAAAAACGGATGCCACACTTGCCCCCAATACTTTCCGGATCCCGATTTCCTTGGTGCTTTGCTCGGCCCGGAAGGCTGCCAGGCCAAAGAGGCCAAGGCAGGAAATAAAAATGGCAAACAGGGCAAAGGCTCCGATGATCCTTGAAAAGGTAAGATCGGCCAGGTATTGTTTTTGCACCTGGTCATCCAGGAACACATAATCAAATGGAATGGAAGGCAGGTATTTTTTCCAGGCAGTCTCCATTTGAGCCAGGAGCCGATGATAATCCTCACTCTCCGTCGCCACAATGAGGTGGGTCAGTTCTTCCGGGTCCCTTCCAAAAATCAACATAAAAGGCTCAATGGCATGATGCAGTGAATTAAAATTAAAGTCGGCGATCACCCCTGCAACTTCAAAAACGCGGGGAGTGGGGTCGACATCCGTAAACTGGGAAAAAAGACGGGTCCCTTCCGCTTTGTGCACATCCAGATTCAGTTCCCTGGCCAAAGTCTCATTGATCAACACCCTGCCCGAATCATCTTGATGGAATAGCCTTCCGGCAATCAGCCGGATTCCCGTGGCTTCTGTAAACTTTTCATCTACCTGCATAAACTTGGGGTCCTTGGAATTTTTCATATTCCCACCTTCGAGGTAAATGGGCATGTCGTTGTAAACAAATTGGCTGGGGTAATTATTCGATTTGCTGATTGTTTTGATGCCGGTATATTGGAGCAAATCATTCCGGAAGGCCTCCATCTGTTTTCTGGCCTCCCCTGTACGGAAATTCAATATGATGCGTTGTTCCTTTTTAAAACCGAGATCCTTGGTCTGGATGAACCGCATCTGACGGTATATCACGAGGATCCCGGTCATCAGGATGATGGAGAGGGTAAACTGGAAAACGACGAGCGATTTGCGGATGGTGGCCGATGAAATATGGCTGGTAAAATTCCCTTTGATCACTCGTACCGGATTGAAGGCCGATAAATAAAAAGCGGGATAGCTGCCGGCCAGCAGAGCGGTAAGCAGGGTCATCCCGGCCAGTAACGGCCAGATATACTTTTGATTTCCTTCGAAAAGATGAATCTCCGTTTGCGTGATCCGGTTCAGCAGGGGAAGGGCCAGGTACAAAAAGAAGACGGCTGCGGCCACTGAAATCCCGGAGACCAGGGCGGACTCCCCGATAAATTGTTTCATCAGCCCTGCCCTGCCGGCACCCATGACTTTCCGCACTCCGACTTCCTTGGCCCGTTTCGAAGATCTTGCAGTGGATAGATTCATAAAGTTCACACAGGCAATGACCTGGATGAGCAACGCAATCATCATAAGTACGTCGAGCATCAACGGGCTTACCGGTTCAGACATTTCAGCCTGGTACCCTGGAGTGGTGTGGATCGTACCGATAGGTTGGAGGTTCAGAACCTTTTCCATCCCCAGGTCCTGCAATTGCTGCGCGCCGTATTTGTTTAAAAAAGCGGGCAACTTGACTTCCAAAGCGGCCGGCGACGCATGTGGATGCAGGCGGACATAGGTAGCTGCAAAATTGTTGCCTGCCCATGAATTGTTGCTGCGGGTGTATGCACCCATGCCCCCGCTGTTCATGGTCAGAAACAGCTTCGCTTTAATATGCGTATTTCCAAGGCTTTCATCCACCACTCCGGTTACCTTAAAATCGCGTTTGCCGTAGGCATTGTCGATCTCAATGAATTCACCGACCGCGTTATTCTTTCCAAATAACTTTTCGGCCGAAGCGGCGGTGAGTACGATGGAATAAGGATCCCGCAGAGCCGTGGCCGGGTCCCCGGAAAGAAAACGGTAGGAAAACAAATCAAAAAAAGTGGAATCCACAAAGACGGCATCCGTCTCAAAAAAAGAATTTTCCTTATACCGCAACAAGTGATGGCTTACCCCAATAGAACCAACCACCCGGGTATACTGATCTACTTCCGCAAAATCATTCTTCAATGCCGGCCCTAAGGGAGGGGAACAGGTAGCCATTTGGTTGGTTTTGTCCCCAGGCAATTTCAACAGGGAGGTAACCCTGTAAATAGACTCCGCCTTCCTGTGATGACGATCGTACCCCTTCTGATCATAGACATACAACAGGATAAACAGGCAGGCAAGGGTACCGGCAGTCAACCCGGTGATATTGATCAGGCTGAAGGATCTGTTTTTCCATAAAAAACGCCAGGCGGTAATGAAATGGTTTTTGATCATGGTTTTT
>CAYOPD010000033.1:26761-39136 GCA_964405735.1 uncultured Saprospiraceae bacterium
AAAGCTCATAGTTCACTCCGTCCTGAGGCTTTTCACCGGATTTGATTTTGCAGCTCTCACCGCCTGGATACTCATCGTGATCCAGGCAATCAGATACACCAATAAACCCGCTGATAAAAACACCCAAGCCTGAAGCCTTATGCGGTAAGCAAAGCCCTGCAACCATTTGTCCAGGGCCCACCAGGCCACCGGCGCTGCGATCATCATCGCGACCAGCAACAATCCGGTAAAATCTTTGGAAAGCAGAATCACAATGCCTTTCACGTCGGCGCCCAGCACTTTGCGGATGCCGATTTCTTTAACCCTCCTGCTTACCGACAAAGTGATCAGGCCAAACAGGCCCAGGGATGCAATAAAAATCGAAAGCAACGAAGCCCAGCTCACCATGGAACTGATCCGTTGTTCATTCTGGTACATATTGTCGAGGGCTTCATCCAGGAAAGTGTATTCAAACTCCTGGTCCCCGGCCACTTCCTGCCAATTCTTTTTTAAAGCCTGGATCTGTTCCAGTAAGGATCCCGCTTTCAACCGGACATTTATCCTGGGCTGGGGAGAAAAAGCAAATCCCACATCGTTTGCCGCACGCAATATTGAATCCGGTTGCATGACCAGCACCAGGGGCTGTATAGGAGAATGAAGGGATTCAAAATGAAAGTCCTTTACTACACCAATAATTTGCTGGTTGAATCGCCCGGGCAATTTTTTGCCAATGGGATCATCCCACCCGTATTCTTTCACCAATCTTTCATTGACCACCATGGATCCGGCAAGGTCTGCCGGATTATCAGCCGAAAAAGCGCGGCCCTGCGCCAATTCCAAACCCATGGTCCCGATAAAATCGGCATCGATGGCATTCATCCGGAAATTACGGTACAGGCGCTGATCATCCTCATAGCCAATATTCACCCATCCCGGTTGGGCAAAACTGAATAGATTGATGGTGCTGCCGGCTACCTGCGGGTTGCTTTTGAGCTTGTTTTTAAAACGCTCCGCCAGGTCCTTTCCCTCCGCCCTCGATTTATTGGTGGGAACGACTACGATATATTCTTTATCGTAGCCCAGGTTGGTATTGCGAATGAAGCGGAATTGCTGCCACATAACCAGGGTCCCGGCAATGAGTACAATGGCGCTGAAAAACTGTCCAGCTACAAGGCTTTTCCTGAAGAAACCAATCCTGAGACCGCCCGGCGTCCTGCTCTTCAGCACTTTTACGGGAAGGAACGAAGAAAGCACCACCGCCGGATAAACGCCTGAAATCAATCCCACTAAAATGACCAGGGCCAACAGGAACATCACCGTGAACCCGTCCATGGTGAGGGTGAGTTGCCTGTTGGCCAACTGGTTAAAGGGGTCAAGCAACAGGTAAGAAAGGCCAATGGCTATCACTAAAGAAATCAGGGTGACCATAAGTGCCTCCCCCCAATATTGCCGGATCAACTGCCCCCGCACTGCACCGAGCACCTTACGAACACCCACTTCCAGCGAGCGCTCTGCGGACCGGCCCAGGGACAAGGTTACAAAGTTGATACAGGCTATCAACAGGATGAGCACACCGATAATACTTAGGATATAAGCATACCTGGGATCGCTCACCGGGGAGTTGCCGGCAGGCAAATTATTGTTGAGATGAATGTCCGTGATGGGTTGGAGATGGATATTGTACTGGCCTTCGACATATTGATCCCCCGTCAATCGTTTTATTAATTCCGGAATTTGTATTTCCACCTCAGGACCGGTTTTGTCTTTTCCCAGAAGGACATACGTTTCTTCAAAAACATTGGTCCATGCCCGGGTGCGGGCACGTTCGCTAAACAAATAATGTTCATTGGAATGAGGGATGAGCAGGTCAAAACGGATACTGGATTCCACGGGGGTTTCCCGGGATATGGCTGTGACGGTAAACAAAACTTTTGTTTGCCCCAGTTGCAATTCCAGGGTCTTGCCCATCCCCTTCCCTGATCCAAAATATTTCTCCTCCACGCCTTCTGATATCACGATTGAATTGGAATTGGGAAAAGCCTGAGCCGGTTCCCCTTCCGACAAATCAAAATCAAAGACGCTGAAAAAAGAGGTATCCACCATGTTTACCGACTCGTTAAACCGGTTCCCCTGGTATTCCAACAGCGAATTGAAGTTATAGATGCGGCAAAACGATTCGATGTCAGGAAGGTTTTCTTTCAGCACCGGTCCCAGGGGTATGGGAGTCTGGGTATTGGTAAAGGTCTGGCCCTCATAAACTTCATGCAACCAGGCCCTGTATATCCGGTCCGCTTTTTCGTGGAAACGGTCGTAACTGAATTCGCTTCGCACAAAAAGCATAAGCAGCAGGCAGACGCTAATCCCTATTGCCAGTCCTGAAATATTGATAAAGGAAAATGATTTGTTTTTAATCAGGTTTCTCCAGGCTACAAAAAAATAATTTTTATACATAGGGTCGTTTTATGCTTTTAAAATATTTTGATCGGTTATTCCGTGCGTAAACTCTTTACGGGGTTGGAAGTTGCCACACGAAAGGATTGAATACAAATTGTAAATAAAGCAATCAACATGGTGCTCAGACCGGCAATTATAAAAATCCACACATTCAGCCCGATCCGGTAGGCAAATCCCTGCAGCCAGGTGAACATCAGGTATGCAGTCAGCGGGGAAGCAAACACAAAAGAAAATAATATCAACCGTAAAAATCCTTTGGACAGAAGTCCGACAATATCCCGGATGGAAGCACCCAGGATTTTCCGGATACCGATTTCTTTAATGCGGTTAACGGCAGCAAGTGTGGTCAGGCCAAATAAACCCAGGCAGGCCAAAAATATTGAAATGCCCCCCGCCCATCCCACGATCCTTCCCCACCGGACCTCCGCCTGATAAAATTTGTCCAGATCCTCATCAAGAAAACTATACCTGAAAGGCAATGGCGAAGCGATGCCTTCCCAGGAAGCCTTTAAACTGGCCAACGCAGAAGCAGGATTGCCCGGTTGCAGCCTGACCAGGAATTTATACGGAGCATAGTCATTAAACTGGTGAAACAATTGGGGTTTGATCTCTTCCTTCATGGACCTGTAATTAAAATTTTTAATTACCCCAACCACAACCGGCTGAACCGCACCGGCTGATTCGTAATATCCTTTTAACACCTGACCTACGGCATTTTCCAGAGTCCATCCAAAATTCTGCATCATCGCTTCATTGATGATTACCGCATTTTGTGTGTCCGCAGCAATCGCAGGATCAAAATTCCTTCCGGCCAGAATGGGGACCTTCATTAAGGGTATATAATCCGGGTCTATAAAATATTCGTATACCTCTTTATGCTGCCCTTCGTATTCAAAACCCGACCGGCTCCAGCCGGCTTCTGCACCGAGGCTTAATTCCGCACTGGCCGTTCCCAGGATCGCGGGGTTTTGCAAGGCAGCCTGTTTGAACAGAGGGTATATTCTTTTGGTATCGACATCTTCCCCGTTTACCACGACTATGTTTTCTTTATTAAATCCCGGGTATAACGAAGTCATGAATTTAATTTGCTGGAGAATGATCAGGGTAGCCGCTATCAATCCTATTGAAAAAGAAAATTGGACAGCGACCAGCGACTGGGTAAAAAAATTAGATCCTCCTACTTTTATCTTTTGTCTTAGTACCTCAATCGGATTAAATCCGGATAAAACCAGGGTGGGATAACTCCCGGCCAGTAAACCCACCAGGAGCGTCAGGCCAAATATCATCCAGCTGAGTTCCGGAAATTGAGTAAATGAAAACTCCAACTCCTTGCCGGCAAGTTGATTAAAGGATGGCAGAAGCAGCTTTCCTAAAATCAATCCCAGGCCGCTGGAAATAAAACTAAGCACAACCGCTTCCACTATAAATTGCATCATCAAGGAAGTCTTATTGCTCCCCATGACTTTTCGTATGCCCACCTCCTTAGCCCTACCGGCAGATCTGCCAATAGCCAGGGTAGTGAAGTTGATGCACGCGATCAATAAAATCACTCCCGCGATGCCCAATAAGATCCAGATTTTTTTTGGATCGGTGACTGAACTCCCTCCCCAGATGCGGGTATCGGTGTGCATTGAACGGAGGGGTTGCAAACCATAGGTAGTTGGCGGGCCTTCGCCTTCCCACCGGCCCCGGTCCCTCAAAAGTTGTTCTTCGTTCGGGTGGTATTTGGTATAAAATTCCTGAAGCCTTTTGGTTTCCAGGTTAAGCGTACTTTCCGGTGATAGTTGAACAAAAGTGAAATACGAAGATCTGTTCCAATTGTTCACCGATCTCGATCCGTTTTTAGTATTGGCAAAATATTCAAAATTCCCCAGGATCTCAAAATGGATGGACGAGTTGGAGGGTATGGATTCCGCTACCCCTGTAATGGTAAATGTTTCAAACTGATCCTGGAATTTGATTTCAACCGATTTACCCACCGGGTTAATTTGTCCAAATAATTTATCAGCGGCGGGTTTTGACAACACGATTTCATGCAGGCCTTTAATCGGTTGCCCGGAAGATAACTTAAATGAAAAGACATTGAAGAAATCCGGATCTGCAAATACCACCGGCAATTCATACACCTGGTCCTCATGACGGACAAAATTTTTGTCCCCAAAATCCATCATCCGGACAAACTTTTTTACATCGGGAAGATCTTGTTTGAGGGCAGGTCCAAGAGGCATAGGCATATAGACATCACCTTCCCCCGCTTCACCGGGGCTGGGGTGTGACCAACGATAAAGTCTGAATATATCTTCACTCTTTGCATGAAACCGGTCATAGGTGAGTTCATTGACTGCATACAAGAGAAACAGACAAAAACAAGCCAGTCCCAGGGAAAGACCGAGGACATTGATCAGGGAAAGCAGTTTTTGTTTAACGATGTTCCGGTAAGCGAGTTTGAAATAATTGGTAAACATGGGTAGGTAGTAAGTAATCAGTAATCAGTAATCATCAGTTATTAGTTATTTATCAGTGCATATTAATTAATGCTCATCGCTCATTACTCATTCCGTTCTCAGACTCTTCACCGGATTGGTTGATGAAGCCCGCAGGGCCTGGCTGCCCGCCGTAACCAGAGTGATCAAAGCGGTAATGGCTACCGGCGCCAGATACATCCACCATTCAGGTTCTGCCCTGAACGCATATCGCCTCAACCATAATAAAACCATCAAATAGGATACAGGGAGGGCGATGACTGCAGCAAGTCCAGTCAAAACCATAAATTCATTGGTCACCATAGCCAGGATGTCCCGCCATGTGGCGCCCAGCACTTTACGGATTCCTATTTCTTTCGTTTTTCGTTCTATGGTAAAAAGGGTCAGTCCCAGCAAACCAAGACCCGAGATAAACAAGGCCAGAAAGGAAAACCAGCGAACCAGGGAGGCCATTTGTGTTTCGCTTCGATAGAGTCGTTCATATGCCTTATCCTGAAAATTGTAATCGAAAACAAAACCAGGTGCCAGCTGCTGATAGGCCGCCTCCAAATCGTGCAATACTCTTTGCATATCCTTGCCGGTGGTCCGCACATAATACAACCAGGTCCATTCCGGCCTGCACATAATGATTACCGGGGCAATGGGGCTGTGCAGCGATTCAAAATGAAAGTCCTTCACCACACCGACGATCCTTCCCGATCCACCATGGGTTTCAATGATTTGCCCGACGGGATTTTCAAGGCCCATTCGCCGCACAGCTTCTTCATTGAGGATAAAAGCACCGGTATCCGCATGTTGTCCGGCCATAAAGGCTCTGCCTTCCAGCAGGGTCAAACCCATGGTCTCTACAATTTCCTGGCTCCCGGCTACAAAACTGAAAAAAACGTCCTGCCCGGGAAGTTTGCCCGGCCAGTTCACTTCCGAACCCCTGTTGTTGGATTGAGTAAAGGTCATGGATGCAAGCGCAGCATGGCTAACACCAGGAATACCGGAAAACAGGGTTAGTGCCGCCTGATGTTTTTCCACCGGAATATGATTGGGAAACCAGACCAGATGATCCTTATCGTATCCAAGTGGTTTTTCCCTTAGAAAACGAAGTTGATTCATGACGGAAAAAGCGCCAACCAGCAGGACCATGGATACCATAAACTGGACCAGAACGAGGCCCTTCCTTAAATGAGAAAATCCAGGTCCCGATGGTGAAATATGGTTCTTCAATACCTGAATGGGTGAAAAGGAAGATAAGGCGAAGGCCGCATAACTTCCCGCAACCAGGCCGGTAAGGCCAATGATGCCTGCAAAAACGAAAAAATTCACGGGATCGGTGAAATCAATCGTGATCTGCTTCCTTAACAAGGCATTGAATGCAGGCAGGGCCAGGGACACCAGGATCAGGGCAACCCATCCTGCTAAGACCGAAAACAACAGGGACTCGCCGTAAAACTGCCTGACCAGAGACCAACGGCCGGCTCCAATGGTTTTGCGCACACCGACTTCCCTGGCCCGCCGGGTGGATTTGGCAGTGGATAAATTCATAAAGTTGATGCAGGCCAGTAACAGGATCACCAATGCAATGAGGGAAAAGAGCCGGACATCCGCTATGCGCCCTCCTCCCGCATATTTTCCATTTTTAAAATCCATCCGGAGATACCAATCTTCCAGGTAAAAAAGGGACAGTTCAGAGTTGGGTTGTTTATCGGTGTACCGGTCCTGGAATTTCCGTATAGCCCGTGAGATGGCTTCCCGGTCAGTTTCCGCACGCAGCTTTACGTAGGACCGCATATTGTTGGTTTCCCAGGTTGTATTGCCGCCCATGACGGTACGGATATAATCCTGTACCGGCATGAGGAAATCAAAACTGAGGGTGGCATTAGGGGGAACATCAAGAAGCACTCCGGTCACGGTATATCTAGTAGCCTGATCGATGACCAACTGTTGGCCAACCGGATCCTTGTCTTTGAAATATTTTTTAGCCAGTTTTTGGGTGATGAGAATGGTATTGGGTTCAGTCAATACCTTGTCAAGGTCTCCCTGCAAAAGTGGAAAAGAAAATATTTTCAGGAATTCCGGGCTGACGTACAATCCATATTCAAAAAAATGGAGGTCGCCGGAAGTCACCTGACGCTGATCTCCCCAGGAAGTAGTACTTGCATACTCAATGCCCGGAAGGTCCCTGGTGAGCGCTTCGGCAAGCAGAGGTGGAACTGCAGGAAAGGTAGAGATTTCACCGCCCTCCAGTTTGAGATTGGTCATCACCGCTGCAATCCTTTCGTGGTCGCGGTGAAAGTCGTTATAACTTAGTTCATACTTCACCCATAGCAGGATCATCATAAAAACAGCCAGGCCCAGGGCAAGTCCGGCCACATTGATCAATGAAAACATCCTGTTTTTCATGACGGTGCGCAAGGCTATTTTAAGATCGTTCATCATAAATATTTTGGGATTTATTCGCTTCGGAGGGATCGAACGGGGTTCGATACGGCCGCCTTCACCGATTGGAAACTGACCGTAAAAAACGCGATGAGCAAGGATAAACCGGCTGCCAATACAAATACCCCCCAACCCATCTCGACCCGGTAAGCAAAGTCCTGAAGCCACAATCGCATGCCATACCAGGCCAGTGGGGAAGCGATCAGAATGGCAATACCAACCAGCTTGAGGAAATCTCCGGATAAGAGTGCGGTGATATCGGTCACACTGGCACCCAGCACTTTTCGAACCCCGATCTCTTTGATTCTCTGTTCAGCGGTAAAAGCCGCAAGGCCAAATAAACCCAGACAGGCAATCAATATGGTTAGGGATGCAAAGATGAAGACCACTTTGGCAGTCCGTTGTTCGGAAGCATACAGGGTATTTAGAAACTGGTCAATAAATGTATAATCGAAGGCGGAATTGGGAATGTGGGTATTAAAGGTTCTTTCCAACTGCCCCAT
Organism: uncultured Saprospiraceae bacterium; assembly: GCA_964405735.1. Classification (GTDB taxonomy): domain Bacteria; phylum Bacteroidota; class Bacteroidia; order Chitinophagales; family Saprospiraceae; genus JADJLQ01. The sequence goes on from CAYOPD010000033.1 coordinate 34,611, forward strand.
GGTGGCCGCTAGGTCCCGCGTATTCAGTTTGACCAGCAGGTAAGGCCTCCATTCACTGTCGTTGTTGTGAAAAGCATATGCGCCGATCGGCTGGTGGAACGATTCAAAATGAAAATCCTCCACAACCCCTGCGATTTCTGCCCGGTCATGTCCAAAAAGGCTGTACGCTTTTTTTCCAATGGCTTCTTCCGGCGTATAACCGAGGTAAGCCGCCGCCGTCCGGTTAATGACTACCTGTACGATCGTATCCCCATCTATCCTTTCGGACCGGATTTGATGCCCTGCCAATAATTTTAATCCCAGGACTTCCGCGAACTCGTTCGTCACGCGGTTGGTTTGGATCATCATGCCATCCTGTTCGTGGGCATCGTTCAAAATGTTTCTAAGGGTTCTTCCGCTGCCCCTATTGCCCGGCCAGGTCTGGGCCCTGCATACGCTGATTACGGAACTCAGGTTCCGGTAACTATCCATCAGGGACTGGATCTGATTCCCATTTTCCGCTGCGGAGGTCGTGATGGCGACCACCTGGTCCGGTTGATATCCCAGGTTTTTTTCACGGATAAATTCCAGTTGTTTATAGAACATGAGCGCGCTTACGATCAGGATGAGGGAAGCGGAGAATTGCAATACTACCAGCGTACGCCTGAATAGTCCCGCCCCCGTGTTTTTTCTAAATGTGGTATGAAGAAGGGCTTTTGCCCTGAAAGAAGAAAGATAAAAGGCAGGATAGGAACCGGCGAAAAGCACCAGGAATAAGGTAATCGCGGCGGTGCTGATAAAAAGGTCGGGAGCCAGGAGGGTTCCGGCCGATAAATTTTTCTGTGCGATCCGGTTGAGCATCGGTAAGCCTGCTGCCACCAGTCCATAGGCTACCAACACCGAGAGAAGGGTGAGTACAGCGGTTTCCAGATAGAACCGGCCGGCCAGTTGCAGCCCTCCGGCACCGATGGTTTTATTGATGCCTACCTCGCGGAACCGGAGTTGCGACCTGGCTGTGGCCAGGTTCATATAGTTCATGGAAGCGATCAGCAATACCACCAGGGCCAGGATACCCATGATTTTCACCTGCCCGGAATCACCGGTACGGGTGGTGGATGCATTGGTTATCCCCGTGGATCCAAGGTGGATGTCCTTCAGGGGCTGGAGCCAGATGGTAAACCAACGGTCGCCGGCTTCGACCTTGCTTTCCAACAACTGCATCATGCTCTTTTCCACCTTTTCCTCTGAAGCACCTGCTTCAAGTAAAACATAGGTCTCAAAACTGGCATTGCTCCAGACCAGGCTTTTATTTGCCCAGCCAACACTGCTGAAGGATCCGATCAGATTGGGGTCCAGGGTTGAATTGCCCGGGAAATCCGCATAAATACCCGTGATTTCAAGATCGGTTTTATTGTCCACCTTCAGTACTTTTCCCAGGGGATCCTCCTTGCCGAAATATTTATCGGCCAGGCTGGCGGAAATCACCACGGTATTGGGACGTTCCAGTGCCGTCTCCGGGTTTCCTTTCAGAAAAGGAATATCAAATATTTTAAACAGGCCGGGATCGGACCAGTACAATTTTTTTTCTGTAAACTTTTTTTGATCGCTGGTGATGAAGGCCGTTTTTCCGTAATCGTGATACAGGAGCCGGGCTTGCTCCACCACTTCCGGAATTTCCGCTTTCATGGCCGGCCCCGTGGCATTGGGCGAATTGGCCCAGTTCATGCTCCTGCCGTCAAAAGTGGCGGTCACCCCCACACGGTAGATCCGGTCCGATTTGGCATGATAAAGGTCAAATGATTTTTCATCTTTTACATAAATGAGCAACAGCAGGGCAATAGCAAGGCCGCTGGAAAGGCCGACTACATTTAAAAGAGTGAACAGTCGGTTTTTGAGTAAACTCCGCCAGGTCACTTTCAAATAATTCCGGATCAGCATAATATCTTATTTTAGTTCAGAGCCGGCCCAGACCTACCCTGATGACAAATTTTCCTGTCCATTCTGCATGGTCGGCGGGTCTTTTCCCGCTGCCCATCTATTGCTAACTCCGTCCCCGTCTTTTAACCCCCAGGCTCATGCCCTTAGGTAAAAGCGCACTCACTCCGTTCGTAAACTTTTCACCGGGTTCATCAACGCTGCCTTCAAAGCCTGAAAACTTACGGTGAAAATGGCAATCACGATCGCGGCCAGTCCGGCTACTACAAACACCCACCAGTCGATGTTTACCCGGAAAGCAAAGTCCTGCAGCCATCGGTTCATCAGAAACCAGCCGAGCGGAAAAGCCAGCAGGGCCGCAATCAACACCAGGCCGATAAAATCCTTCGACAACATGGTGATGATATCGGGTACATCGGCTCCCAGGACTTTACGGATACCGATTTCTTTGGTCCTCTGTTCTGCGATAAAGGTCGCCAGCCCGAAAAGTCCCAGGCAGGCTATGAAAATGGCCAGTACCGAGAAAGCGAGGGCGATCTTCCCTACCCGCTGCTCAGCCCGGTACATTTCATCAAAAGACTGATCCAGGAAACGGTAGGAGAAGGGGGCACCTCCCGCCATGGATCTCCACTTATCTTCGATTTGCCCGATCAATTGCTGGACATTGCCGGTACTCACTTTAAATGCAGTGGACCAATCCGCCTTGCCCAGGAAAAAACACAAGGGGCCCACCTTCTGCCGCAGGGATTCAAAATTAAAATCCCTGACCACTCCAATGACGTGGTAAGCTTCAACCTGGTTTTGTTCAATCCTGGACCCGCCGTAGATTTTCTGATTCAGGGGGTCCGATTCAAATCCGAGCAGCCTCACCGCTTCCTCATTGAGAATGATGGCGGAAGAATCCGTACCCCGCTCCGGTGAAAAATTCCTACCGGCCAGGATTTCCATGCCCATCAGGGGGATGTATTTTTCATCGATGCTCCAGACCTGCATATTCAGTCCACGGTTTACATCCGGCACGGCATCCTTGAAAAAAGTATTATCACTGCGCGCACTGTTGGATACCGGGAGATATCCGCTGAAGGTGCTGGATGTAACTCCGCTCAGTTTGTCGATTTCATTTTTAAATGCTTCTGTATTTGGCCTGAGCGCTCCGGTTCCGTCAATCACCAGGACCTGGTCCTTGTTGAATCCGATATTTTTACCCTGTATATATTTTAACTGATTGTAAACCACCATGGCTCCGATGATCAGCAGGATTGAAGTTGCAAACTGAAACACGACCAGGGCCGAACGCAAGCCGCTTTTATTGAGCGAGCCCTGCATTTTACCCTTGAGCACGGCGATGGGCCTGAAGGCAGACATATAGAACGCCGGATAAATCCCGGCTACCAAACCGAGGAGGATGGGCAAGCTCAGATAAACGGCCAACCATCCCGGCTTGAACAATTCATTCCTGGCGAAGGCCTTTGCGGACAAATCATTAAAATACGGCAACAGGAGCAGGGCCATTCCCAAGCCCACCGCGGTCGCAAAAAAGGCCATCAGGGTGGATTCGGTCAGGAATTGGCCGATGAGGTTTTTCCTTTCCGTACCCAACACCTTGCGCACACCCACTTCCTTCGCCCGGTTGGCAGAACGGGCGGTGGACAGGTTCATAAAATTGATGCAGGCTATGAGCAGGATAAACAAGGCTACCGCCGAAAATATATACACGTATTGAATGTTCCCGTTGGCTGCCAGTTCGGCAACCCGGTTCGAGTAAAGGTGTATTTTGGTAACCGGGAACAGAAAATATTCGAGTTTATTACCAGAAGCTTTGAATTCATCCATGCTTTTAATGGGTGCAAACTGCTGCACCTGGGGGATCACATACTTCTCCAAGAAGCCCGGGAAATTTTTATTGAATTCAAGCGGGTCGGCTCCTTCCCGCAGCAGCACATAAGTCGTGAAATTGTTGCTCAGGAAACTGCCCCAATTGTACTGAACGTTCTGAATGGAAAAGAAAAAGTCCTTGGCAAAATGGGTATTGCGCGGGACATCCCGGATGATGGCCGTAATGGTGTAAAATTTATCGCGGTCATCCGTCTCCAGGGTCTTGCCCACCACCTCCCGGAAGCCCATGTTCCCGAAATATTTCTTAACCGCCGTTTCGGACAAGATTACCTTGCCCGGCCCATCGAGCGGCCTCTGGGCATCGCCCGCCAGCACTTCAAAAGGAAAAATCCGAAGCAGCGTGGAATCCGCATGCACCACCTTCCCTTCTTCAATAAACTCGTCGCCCTTCTTTATCAGTTTGGATCCGCTGGATGCATAAAACCGGACGTATTCTTCGACCTGGGGATAGTCCTGTTTCAGGGTAGGTCCCATGGGATCAGAGCTCACCGCAAGGTTCAGTTCACTGCCGCCCATCACAATATCCGCATCCACCCGGTAAAGCCGTCCCGCATTCTTGTTCCATCGCTCATAGGACAATTCATCCACGATGTATTTGGCGATCAGGATAAAGCAGGCAATGCCGATGGCCAGGCCGGTCACATTTAATATGGAAAACGTTTTGTTTTTGATGAGGTTGCGCCAGGCGGTGATGAAGTAGTTTTTTATCATAACTT
>CAYOPD010000034.1:0-5178 GCA_964405735.1 uncultured Saprospiraceae bacterium
ACTTCTTATTTTTTGGTCCCCTAATTTAATAATTCCTGCATTCTGTCATACACCCGGGGTGTCTAAGTCCGTTTGTATATGAGTTTAAAGTCGTAATTTTAATATGTCAGAAGACAATTTGCATTTTTCCTTTTTTTGACCGAGATTTTATCAGCTTGGTCTAATATCTCCACGAAGCCAACCCAATTGTTGCCAACGTCTTTATTTACACATCATTATTGCGTATATTCCCCTATATCAGCACTGTCGATATAGAATGAAGGCCAGTTAATAGCCCAAGGGTTACCTTAAATCCTTTTTAATAAATAATCTGAGCAGCCTTAGACCAAATACTTCTTCAACAACCCAATCCCCTGCTTTATCTCCTCCCTTCCACTGCTCTCAATCCCCCACCAGCCGGAATATCCACCTTCGCGGCTCATTTTGATCATTTTGGCTGTCAGTTCTTCCGTGGGCTGATTGCGGTAGGACATACCTTTGGCCCAGGGCAGGGTCTTTTGCAGATAGGCCACATTGTCAAAATCCTTGCTGGGACTGCGCCAGTCGGGATAGGTGCCGAATTTGGGATTGTCCACTGCTTTCATCAGGTCCGCCATCCAGTCGGGATCGTTGGAAACGCCTCCGTGGTTTTCAATCACAATGCTGATGCCGGAAGGTTTGGAATAGTCCAGCAGCATATTGTAGGCTTCCGTGGCCCATTTGAGCGCTTCTTTTTTATCGGCGTCTTTGGGCCCGCGGCAATTGGTACGCACGGCGTGGCAGCCGAGGTAATGGGCGATATCCACCCATTTGCGGTGATTGATGTCAAATTGTTTCCTGCCTTCTTTGGTGTCGGCGGCTCCGTCCCCTTCATCATCCACCATCACCAGGACCATGGTGACTCCCTGGTCGGCCGCATTTTTCTTGAGCTTCTTCAGATACCCTTCGGTGGGCACCTCAAACAAGGTATTCACAAATTCAATACCGTTGAGCCCAAAATCCTCCCGGGCAATGCGGGGGAAATCCAGGTTTTTCCATTTTCCGGCCCGGATCTCGTCGACCAGGGCCCATTGAGCGAGGGAAATATCGTCTTTCATGGCAGATGTTTTTAAGGGATTTAAGTCAATGGAGGTGGGCAGGATCATACCGGCCGTCCCCAGTGCGGTGGTTTCTAAAAAGGTTCTTCTTTTCATGATATTAGTTTTATGTTATCAGCTATCGGCGGTCAGTGGTCAGCGATCAGCAGTTTTGTAATCAATAAGCTGATAGCTGACTACTGATTGCTGACTACTGTTACATCTCCCATCCCTTCCTGTACTCCCTGTAAAAATACTTATTTGCATCTTCATGATTTGTGATTTTCATCGTGGCGGAATCATAAAGCAGTTTTTTCCGCGCACGGAGGGCAACGGCTCCAAGCTGTATGGTCTCGGTCACAGGTCCTGCATACAAAAAACTTCCCGGTGACTGGGTCTTATTTATAAATGCGTCGATCCAGGTGTCGTTACCCCTGGAAGTGGTTTCCGCGGAGGCAGGCTGGCCATTGGAGACCTCCTTCATCTTTTCCTCGGGCAGGAGGCGGGGACGTTCTCCCCGGAATCCGGCCAGGATCTTGCCCTGGTCACCCACGATCAGCATCCCTTCCCTTTCCAGCCCTGCTTCTCCCAACTCGTCGGGGGTGGCGGGGCGGATGCCGCCGTCGTACCAATAGAGGTCAAAGGCCGGAAGGCGGGGTTGTACGGGGAATTTGAATCTGACGGAACAGGAATAAGGGAAGGCCACATCATTCTGCACGGTTTTACACACCTGGTCTTCTACCGTGCAGGTCGTAGTCCCCATGGCCTCTACGGAATAGGGGGCGGTTTCAATACCGATGGTCAGGAACAGGGGCCAGAGGCTGTAATGGCCCATATCCGCGATACTGCCCCCACCGAAGTCGTACCAGCCACGGAATACATTGTGGGTATAATTGGGATGATAGGGCCGGTCGGGTACGCAACCCAGCCATAAATCCCAATTGAAACCTTCCGGCAGCGGAGGTGTATCTTTTGGATTGGAAGTCCACTGCGGCCATTGGGGCCGGTTGGACCAGTTGTGGATTTCTTTCAGATTGCCAATCCGCCCCTGGCTGATCCATTCATTGATGGTGTCGAGCCCGGTGCGCCGGGACCAGGCCAGGAGGTGGCTGCTGACCCCGGTTTCTTTGGCAGTCTGGATCACAAGGCGGGCTTCGTACATGCGGTTGGCGAGGGGTTTGTGGATCACCACATGTTTTCCTTTTTTCATCGCGGCCACGGATATATAACCATGGAGGTGATCGGGAGTCATGATCTTGACCGCGTCGATGTCTTTCTCTTTTTCAAGCAGTTCCCTGAAGTCTTCATAGGAGGCGCAGTTGTGGTTGGTGGTATTGTTGACCTTGTTATAATATTTGTCCACCAGTTCCTTGCCGATATCCCGGCCCCCGGGAATTCCTTTAAAATGTTCACCCCAGGAATTGTCCCCCAATACTTTACGGATCCCGTTGCGAATGCCGTGGGTGGACCAATCGAGATAATTGGTGCTTAATTTATTGGGATCACAGACCGTAGTGATCTGGAGTTTCGGGTTGGTGATCAAATCACACATTTCCCGCAAGCCCTGGGTGCCGCAACCGATATAGGCCAGGTTGAGTTTATCACTGGGGGCAAGGAAACCCGGCCCTCCGAGAGTATGGCGGGGTACGATATGAAATGCCATGGCGCTGAGAGAAGCGGTAGAGGCCTGACCAATGAATTGCCGGCGGTTGATGGATTTCTTTTTCATGATGGGATGAATAGGATTAGTAGGATGAATAGGATTAGTAGGATTAGTAAGGATTAGTAAGGATAAATATTGAGGTCAGGATTTTAGTTTTAATAAAGTTAAGGTTTTATTGATTTCAGCGGTGTATCCCGTCAGGGTCTTGCCCAGGATTTCAATATGTTCCTGGGCTTCCCGGTAATTCCTCTCTTCGATTCCCTCCCGGACTCCCGGCAGGGTCTTTACTCCATAGCCCGTGTAATAGCCCGGTGCATAGATCTGGTGCTTGTACCAGGGCCTGCGGGGAAGGCCTTCAGGCTGCAACAGGCTTTTTTCGATTTGATAAAGCAAGCGATTCAATTCTTTTTGTTTGTCCGGAGCAAGGCTCAAAGCCGCACCTGCCGATTTCTGAAATTCTTCCGCGCTGTTTTTTAATTGAACCAGGGCATTTTCCAGGTTGCTGAAATTGAGGTAGGGGACCAGGTCTTTCGGGCCGGGAACAACATAGGTAATGTTGGGATCTTTGGCCAATTGGTAGAGGTTCTCTCCGAGTATTTTATTTTCGATTTCGGTATTCGTGCGCATCTGGTCAATCAGGGTTTTTAATTCCCCCGCATATTCGTGAATGGTTTTTGAAAACTGGTTGAATTCAAATGGCAGCACATCCGCATTGGCCAATCGCATCATCAGGCGGCCCGTGGTCTTGGATAAAGCCACCCCATATTGAAAACCGGGATCTTTAAAGCGGGTAAAATGAGTATAAGTATCATAAATAGTATGATATTCCCCACCGCCTCCTTCCCCGCCAAAAGCGAGGTTCATGGAAGGAATGCCCAGAAACTGCAAGAAACCGGACCAGTCTGAACCGGCTCCCAGGGCGGACAGGCGGATGGTTTTGTTGCCAAGCAGTTTTGACCGGCCTGCAGGATCGGCATCGACCAGGGCTTTGGCATATTTCCTTTCTTTGATGCTCACCCCCGTCTGCGGATCCATGACCTGGTCGGCGACTTCATTAAAAAAGGCTTCCAGGGTATGCGATCCTCCCGCACCGATAAATCCACGGCTGTTACCATCGGTATTGATATAGGCTACCGCTTTTTGGCGCAGTTCCTCCTGGTGGTGTTCCGTCCATTCTACTGAACCCAGCAGGGCGGGTTCTTCACCATCCCAGGCGCAATAGACCAGGGTCCTTTTGAGTTTGAGTCCTTTTTTCACCAGGGCGCCGATGGCTCTTGCCTCGTCCATTTCGGAGACCATGCCGCTGATGGGATCGGCCGCTCCGTTGACCCAGCCATCGTGGTGGTTTCCCCGGATGATCCATTCGTCCGGGTATTCGCTGCCGGGCAATTTGGCAATTACATTATAGAGGGGTTTGAGGTCCCAGTTGAATTCAAGTTTCATATGTACCTGTTCCCCGCTGGGTCCTGCGTGGTAGGTGATGGGCAGGGCGCCTTTCCAGGCATCGGGCACCACAGGCCCTTTGAGCGATTGCAGGAGGGGCAGGGCGTCTTCATAGGAGATGGGGAGGACTGGGATCTTCATGATGGTGATGGCTTCTTCGCGGCTCAGTCTTTTGGCCTCTTTGACCGCCCCAATGCCCGGGGTGAGCGGATCTCCGGGATAAACCGGCATATCCATGACGGAACCCCTCTGTACTCCATGGCCCGGTTTATAAGCTCCTTCTGGATACACATCGCCCCGTTTGTATCCATCGTCTTCGGGATCGGAGTAAATCAGGCATCCCACCGCACCGTGTTCATAGGCCACTTTAGGCTTTATGCCCCGCCAGGATCCGCCGTATTTGGCAATGACGATCTTGCCCTTTACATCCACCCCCATGCGGGCCAGTTCTTCGTAATCGGCCGGTATGCCCCGGTTTACAAATACCAATTGAGCGGTGACGTCCCCGTCCGCGGAATAGGCGTTATACGGGGGCAGTTGTTCGCTTTTCTGGCTGGTGTATCGGTCTTCCGGCAAAGGCGTTTCGTCCAGTTTCAGTTTATAGGGTTTAGGGCCCAGCAATTCAACCAGCCTGGTTTTGGGTGTGGGGAAAAGCACCTGATATTCTTCAAGCTGGGCCTGGTATCCCCAGGACCTGAACAGGTTGACCATGTAATCGGCATTGGCCTTTCCCTGGGGTGAGCCTACATGGTGGGGCCGGGAGCTCAAAAACCGCATCCAGGTATCCTGGTCTTTCCCGTTGAGTTCGGCATCAAATTGTTTTTCCCATTCGAGCTGGGATTTTGCACGGGTTTCGGAAAAGCCCATGATTTTCTGCTGGGCCGAAGTCAGATAGGGGGTGAGGCATAGCAAGAGGATCCATCTTTTCATATCTCGTTTGATTGTTGTGATGAATAAACCTAAGGAATATTTGGAAGATAGGGAGGTTGAGGTTGAGGTTGAGGTTAAGGTTAAGGT
>CAYOPD010000034.1:5278-9513 GCA_964405735.1 uncultured Saprospiraceae bacterium
GGAGATAGCGTAATTTTGGAGGCTGACTAAAAAGGCTCCCACAACGACACAAAGTTTTTAAAACAATTTTGCGCACGGAGACTTGGAGTTCACGGAGGTTGGCCCGTGTGGGCCAAAAAGTACAACAACCATCTGCACATTTGTTTCCCATTTTCGCAAGCTCCTGAGATTGAGGTGGAGCAGGAGTCCGCCACCCACCTCCCGCTCCCGAGGCCTAAGCATCGGGTCGCTGGACACCACCCACTACCCGCCACCCACCACTCACTCACCACCACGATAAATCGAAATATTCTATTTTTATGAAAAAAAAGGAGATGAAAAGAAAACTTAGAATGGGCATGGTTGGCGGCGGACGCGGAGCATTTATCGGGGGAGTTCACCGGATCGCCGCTGCCATGGATGGATTGATTGATCTGGTATGCGGCGCTTTTTCAGCAGACCCGGAAAAGTCAAGGGCCTCGGGGGCTGACCTGATGTTGCCGGCCAACCGATGTTACGGGTCCTTTGAAGAGATGATCCTGACAGAAAAAAGCCTGCCTGACGATATCCGGATGGATTTTGTATCGATCGTCACGCCCAATCATATGCATTACGAGCCGGCCAAACTGGCCCTGGACAAGGGTTTTGATGTGATCTGCGACAAACCCCTGAGTTTTACTATGGATGAGGCCCTGGACCTGGAGAAAACCGTGGCCTCCACCGGCAGGGTCTTTGCCCTGACCCATAATTATACAGGGTACCCGATGGTCAAACAGGCAAAAAAAATGATTGCCGACGGCAAGCTTGGAGCCATTCGTAAAGTCGTGGTGGAATATCCCCAGGGCTGGTTGACCAATAAGGAAGAAGACATGAATTATAAACAGGCCATCTGGCGCACCGATCCCAAACAATCAGGGATCGCAGGCGCCATGGGCGATATCGGCACCCATGCTGAAAACCTGGCCGAATACATCACCGGGCTCCGCATTGAAGCCCTGTGCGCGGACATCAGCATTTTTGTACCGGGTCGCCTGCTCGATGACGATGGCAATGTATTGTTACACCTGGATAAAGGAGCGAAAGGAATCCTTTTTGCAAGTCAGATCTCGGCAGGGGAAGAGAACAACCTCCGGATCCGGGTTTATGGAGAGCTTGGTGGCCTGGACTGGTCCCAGCAGGAACCAAACAGCCTGATCGTAAAATGGCATGGAAAGCCCATGGAGATCTACCGTACCGCGGTTGGAGACCTGTACCCGGAGACCAAGGCCCACTATCGCATTCCGGCCGGTCATCCTGAAGGTTACCTCGAGGCATTCGCCAATATCTACCGCAATTTCGCCATGGCGGTGATTGCAAAAAAGGAAGGCAAAAAGCCGGATCCCATCTATGATTTTCCCACTGTCCAGGACGGCGTAAGGGGCATGCAGTTCATCCAGCGCGTTATAGAGAGTGGAAAAAGCAATCAGAAATGGGTGAAATTTTGAGGGCTGCCGCAAACCATTCATTTAAGATCAGGTTACATCGCACCATGACCAAGTTCCGGATTGCAGTCTGGGTGGCTTTATTCAGTGCTCAAATTGGTATTGGGCAGTCTGTGCATTTTCAAACTTCCAACCTGCCTATTTTCATCATCAACACCCAGGGGAATACCATTGCCGATGAACCCAAGATCCTGGCCGATCTCGAGATTATTTATAATGGGCCGGGAAAACCGAATTCACTCAATGACTCCAGCCGGCATTTCCGCGGAAGCATTGGAGTAGAATACCGGGGCTCTTCTTCACAGATCCTTTCCCCGAAAAAACCTCTGGGATTTGAGACCAGGAAGGAGGACGGCGAATCCAACCTGAATGTCGGCCTCCTGGGCATGCCGGAAGAAAACGATTGGATCCTGCTGGCGCCTTACAGTGATAAATCCCTGATGCGCGATGTACTTATTCATCATGTCGCGAGGCAAATCACCCCTTACTCCTCAAGGACGGCCTTCTGTGAATTGGTAACGAACGGCCAGTACATGGGTGTTTATGTCCTGATGGAAAAGATCAAAAGGGATAAAGGCAGGGTTAATATCCGAGACCTTGAACCCAAGGACCTCAGCGGAGACAAGCTGACCGGCGGATATATCCTGAAGATCGACAAGACCACCGGCAGCAATCCGGTGGGCGGCTTTGATTCAAAATTCCGTTCCGGCAACGGGAATAATCCAAGGCCCACCTTTTACCAATATGAACATCCCGAAGTCCAAGTACTGACTGACGAACAAAAAAACTATATCCGCAACCTGGTACATGCATTTGAAGCTTCTTTTGTGCAACCGGATTACACCGATCCGGTCAACGGCTACCGCAAGTGGGTGGATGAAGAATCGCTGATCCAGTTTATGATATTAAACGAATTGGCCAATAATGTGGATGGATACCGGCTGAGCACCTTTTTGTATAAAGATTCAGACAACCGGAACAAAAAAATACATTTCGGGCCTGTCTGGGATTTTAACCTGGGTTTTGGCAACGCCAACTATTGCCAGGGAGGATCCAGTGAAGTATTGGCCTATGAATTTAATAACCGTTGCCCGTCAGACCACTGGCAAATTCCTTTTTACTGGAATTACCTGCTTCAGGATTCCCTGTATAATGAAAACCTTTTCAAAAAATGGTCAGAATGGAGGAAGACCATTTTATCGGAACAAAAATTAATGGCGGCAATTGATTCGATGTCCGCCCTGCTGCAGGAGGCCCAGGGTCGAAACTTCCAGCGGTGGAATATCCTTTCCCAATATGTCTGGCCCAATGCCTACATCGGAGGTTCTTTTTCAAATGAAATACAATACCTGAAAAGCTGGCTTTCCAAGAGGCTGGTTTATCTGGACGGGGTATTTAAACAGGCAACCCTGCCCAGGTATTATCCAGAGCGTTTTTTTGAACCGGTGGTTTTTCCCAATCCTGCCTTCCGGGGACAGGAGGTCAACTTCAAGTATTATATTCATGACTACGACCAGATCCGGATAGAGGTTCATGATATCCTGGGACGGCGGATGTTCCATCTTGAAGATGGAGCCCATTTCAGCGGCACCAATCAATTGAAGAGCGCAGCCCTGATTCTGCCCTCAGGCATCTATGTCTATAATATTTATATCGAAGGGAATAAAACTGCTTTTCGAACAGGCAAAATTTTAATACAGTAGTGGAGTGGTAAAATTATTCAGCCGGTCCACCGGACAGGGCCCGCCCCTGGTGATCCTTCATGGTTTGTTTGGTTCTTCGGACAACTGGCAGACTTTTGCCAAAATGATTGCTGAGCATTTCACCGTGATCACGGTGGATCTACGCAATCATGGGCTTTCTCCACACACGGCTGAATTCAGCTATGAATGGATCAGCAGGGATTTAAAGCAATTTGCGGAAGACCATAGCCTAAGAGAATTTTTCCTGATGGGGCATTCCCTGGGCGGCAAGGCGGCGGCCTATTTTGCGCTGCAATATCCCGGACGGCTGAAAAAACTGATCATCCTCGATATTGCGATGAAGGCCTATCCTCCTCATCACCAACTGTATTTCGAAGCCATGTTAAGCATGGATTTTGATCTTGTTCGTAACCGCAACGAGGCCGATGAATGGTTGCAGCGAACGATATCCAGTCTCCCCGTCCGCCAGTTTCTCCTCAAAAACCTGGTGCGGGATGCCGAAGGGCGTTTCCGGTGGAAATTCAACCTTCGAGGGTTGCAGGACCAGTATGATTCCATCAATGTGGCCATCGAATCCGAAGTCCCTTTTGACAAACCGGTGCTTATTCTTGCCGGAGAGCATTCAGCTTATATTCTGCCTGAGGATGAAGAACCGTTGAAGGCTTTATTTCCGCAGGCCATACTGAAAACCATTCCCGGAGCGGGTCATTGGATCCATGCGGATCAGCCGGACCTGTTGAAGGATGAGGTGGTGGGGTTTTTGGGGTGAGGCGGTGACTTTTCCCGGTGCAAATAATTGTGGATTACAGATTTGCAGGGGGTAGGAGCTCAGCTCCTCCCCAACAGATAGTTGTTAGGACGAAGCTGAGCTTCGGCCAGGTACCCCTTCACTTAATACAGCCTTAATATACCTTTAATATCCAGTTTACACTGCATCCTCAACTTTGTATCATTAAAAGAACAGAGTAAGTATTTTTTATTTGCCCTACAGGGGTTTTTATTAATTGCCCGGTCAGTGAATGGTTAATGAATGCTGATGGGCTTTTTTATTTTAGGTTAGAGGTTTGAGGTT
>CAYOPD010000034.1:9613-15126 GCA_964405735.1 uncultured Saprospiraceae bacterium
CAGGTGCTCCGGCTAATTTCGCTTGGAGAAAAGATCTGCTATGTATAAAATCTGGATAGGTATTTTTTTGCTCCTGACCTGGTGGATAGCCGGGGCCCAGGACCTGACCGTCATCACCCAGGTCAATGTGATCAACATGAAAGACTCCGGAGTGTTGCGGGACAAATCGGTCTGGATTGAAAAGGGAAAAATCACCGGGATCAATAACCAGGTACCGGGAAACAACCGGGTCTGCCGGGTGATTGATGGCAAGGGCAAATACCTCTTACCGGGCCTGATGGATATGCATGCTCATTTTTTCTATGAGCAGGGCGACCACCGCAATACCAATGAAAAGGAATTAAAAACCATGCTGGCCAATGGCCTAACCACTGTGCGGATTATGGCCGGCCACCCCGCTTATCTTGAAGCCAGGGAAAAGATTTCCAAAGGCGAGTGGATTGGCCCTAAACTATATATCGCCAGCCCGCAGATGGTAGGCCGATGGCCCTGGTCACCCAAATTCGAGAATTTCGGCCTGGTCACCACGCCGGAAGAAGCCAGGGAAAAAGTCTTTCGGTTTAAGAAGGAAGGATACGACGAGATCAAGATCACCTTTATGGTCAAAAAGGAAGTCTATGACGCCATTTTTGAAGCGGCCAGGGAAGTGGGTATCAAGGTCACAGGCCATGTAGGTCCAATGGTCAAACTGCCTTCGGCACTGAAACAAAAGGGGCAGATCGAGCATATGGATGAATTTATCGATATGCTCCTGCCCGACAGCAGTTACAACCATGGTGAGAGTGTTTCGGATATGAACCTCTGGAGGCAAAACGCCTGGTCGACCGTGCCGCATTTAATGGAAGATAAAATCCCTTCCTTAGTGAAACAGGTAAAAGAGGCCGACATTTACGTGACCCCCACCAATTATTTTTTTCTCTCCTGCTTTGGAAGTGAACAAACAGAAGAATCCATTAAAAATAAACCGGACTACAAATACATTCCGGAGGAACTTCTTGCAGAGCGTTGGCAAATCCGGCAACGCAGGCTGGATATGAAGATTCCGGAGAGCAGCCTGGAAAAATACCGGAAGATCAGGCACCGCCTGGTATCCGAACTTTGGAAGGCTGGCGTACCCCTGATGGCCGGTTCAGATTCACCGGAATGGTTCCTCGTGACAGGTTTTTCCATTCACGATGAACTTGAAAGTTTTGTAAAATCAGGCCTTAGCCCTTTTGCAGCCCTGCAGACCGCTACCGTCAACACTTCACGATATCTTGGCACCCCCCATTCAAAAGGAATGATAGACAAAGATTACGATGCGGACCTGATCCTGCTGAATCACAATCCATTGGAGGATATCCGGAATACCCGAACCATTCAAGGGGTAATGAAGGAAGGCAATTGGTTTGACCGGAAAGAATTAGACGGTTTCCTGGCTAAGTAACCTAATAGAATTGTTGCAGAATACTTTCGGAGATTTAGAGGCTCTTCGATAATGTTGCCATCTTATCCTCCAGTTCTTTTTCGGTTCCGGGAAAATAACCAGTGGCCTGGTGTACTATATTTCCTTTTTTATCCAGCAGGTAAAGCTGTGGAATACTGTTGAATCCCAGCTGACGCTGAAGGTCATTATTGGCATCGACCAGGATGGTATAGGGCCATTTTCTTTCGCTGACCATGGGTTTGATCTTGGCCTGGCCGCGGATGTCGTCGATGCTGATGGCAAGCAGTTGGGTGCCGTATTTCTTCGCCCAATCGGCAAAATGCGCGTTGTACGCGTCCAGTTCTTTTTTGCAGGGTCCGCACCAGGTGGCCCAGAAACTTACTATGGTTATTTTACCGGTTTTGGTATAGGTATCCAGGTCAATGATTTTACCATTGGAGTCTTTGACTTTGCCATTAGGCAATGGTTTGTATCCCGAATTTTTCTGTGAAAAGGAGGGGATGGAAGTGGAAATAATGAGTAGTAAGATGAAAAGTCTATACATGGTACGAAACTTGATAAATTGAGGATACAAAACTAAGCTTAATTTTGTGTAAAACAGTCCCATGTGCATCAGGATTAACGTCCTTTTAACGGTCTTACTGCTTGCATTACAAGCAGTTGCACAGGACGAATCCTCCACCGGAGGCGGGGTATTCAATGCTTATCTGACCACCCAGGCCAGCGTATTTGTCCGGGACAGCAATATCGGGGCTAGCGGTACCCCTCAATATGACCACCAGCTCTTCGGCGCGGAGACCTGGCTGGACGCGAGGTATAGCAACTGGGGTTTTGACCTGGGGCTCCGGTTTGATTTATATCACAACAGCAATCTCATCAATCCGCAGTCCTCCTTCAACCAACAGGGCCTTGGCCGCTGGTTCATTAAAAGGGATATTTCCAAATTGGGATTTGAAGCCGGGTATATTTATGATCAGATCGGTTCCGGCATCATATACCGGGCTTATGAACAAAGGAACCTTGGCCTGGACAACGCGCTCTATGGCTTGAAACTCCAATATCGTTTTAATGATTTTTGGCAGGTCAGGGCTTTTTCAGGTAAACAGAAAAAGCAATTTGATACCTATGAGTCCCTGATCAAAGGGTTTGCCCTCGATGGTTTTGTCCAGGGCAAAGATTCTGCGAACTGGTCCTGGGCGCCGGGACTTGGGTTTACCAACCGGACCCTGGATGACGGCAGCATGACCAACTTGTTGTCCACACTGGCTACCTATCAAACCGAAGATCAGTTCCTGCCAAAGTACAATAACTATGCGATGACCTTTTACAACCAGGTGCAGTGGGGAGGTCTTGGGCTTTATCTTGAGACCGCACTGAAAGGCAGGGATATCCTGAATGACCCAAATGGCATGCGGAGAAATGCGGCCGGTGAGATCATCACAGGACCAAAGTTCATTCATAAACCGGGCCAGGTATGGTATGGCTCTGTCAATTATAGCAAGCCCGGATGGGGTTTGTCGGCTGAAGGGAAAATCACCCGTTATTTTGGCATAAGAACCCGTCCCCAGGAGGAGGCCAATAACGGCCTGATTCATTTCGTACCGGCGATGTCGAGGCAAAACTCTTACCGGCTTACTTCATTTTATCAACCGGCTACCCAGGAATTGGGAGAAAAAGCATTCCAGCTGGAAGGACATTTTTCACCCGCCGGAGATTGGTCGATCATCCTGCATCACAGCAATATCAATGACCTTGATGGCAATAAACTCTACCGGGAATATCTATTTGAATCCACCTGGAGAAAAGACGACAGTTATACCTTGATTGCCGGGATTCAGCATCAGCAGTACAACCAGCAGGTTTATGAAGGCAAACCCCTGGCGCCACTTGTAAATACAATTATTCCCTACCTTGACTTTACCCGCCAGTTTGATGAAATAAGGGCCCTCCGCGTGGATGTGGAATACATGCACAACAAACAGGATATGGGAAGCTGGTTTTCCGTATTGACCGAATACAGCCTGGCCCCCCGATGGATTTTCACCCTGTCGGACATGTACAATTTCAAACCTGTGAAGGGGCGTAAAAACAATTATTATACCGCAGGCGTTGTATACTCACGGGATGCGGCCAGGGCCGGGATCAATTTGATAAGGCAAAGGGCAGGCATTGTTTGCACCGGGGGCATTTGCAGGTATGAACCCGCCTTCAATGGCATCAAATTCAATCTGGAAACGAGATTCTGAACATGAAAACAAGGAGTTTGGTCGGCATCGGTTTTCTGTTCTTCTTGCTGAGCTGTGAAGAAGTGCCCGTGCGCCTGCCCTCCGCTCCTGACCCGGGGGGAGGAGCTTATACCCAGAATGTTTTGATTGAAGAATATACAGGGGTAAGATGCCAGAACTGTCCTGCCGGGGCACAATTGCTGGAGGAGCTGAAACGGATACATGGAGACCGCCTGGTCATATTATCCATACACGGAGGTTTTTTCGCGCAGCCGGCCAATATTGAAAATAAGTTCAGGCTGGACAATGCCTTCGGGGCAGCACTGATCCGGCTCTTCAATGAACCGCTGGGTTATCCCTCCGCCATGATCAGCCGTAAAATCTTTGATGGGCAGTCATCCCGGTTTTTGGGCGGGGGCTTCTGGGCGGGATATATTGATGAAGAAAAAAGTAAGGACCCACTTATAGGCATGGCACTTAAAATCGTTCCGGACTTCAACCAACGAAAAATTCAGATCAAAGTACTTGCCGAGGCCTTGTCGGCTCAAAGCCGGTCGCTGTCGCTGAGCATCGTTGTAACAGAAAATAACATCCGGGATGCCCAACTGACTCCCACGGGGGTGGATACAAATTATATACACCGTCATGTGATGCGTTCATTTATCACCTCCATCTCAGGTGATCCGATAGGAATCCTGCCTGCCAATGTCGTAAAGACTTTTGATTATACCTCCGGCTATTCCGGAGAATGGAAAACCGGGGACCTTAGGGTGATTGCTTTAATCCATGAACCGGCGCCGGCATTCCGGGTGGTGCAGGTGGTTGAAGGCAAGATTGACTGATTTTAAAGGGATGAAGAATCCAACTTATTTTTACAGCTATGAATAAAATGAAGATTTTGTGGTGTACCCAGCTATTCCTTCTGGTTCCCCTATTCCTGAAAGCACAGGGATGGGAAACCCTCCAGACCGGAGGAACCTGTACCGCCCGTAGCGAAAGTGCCCTGGCACACTTTAAAAACAAACTCTATCTCCTTGGGAGCCGGGGGATCCGTCCGGTGAATGTCCTCGATTTAAAGACCAGAAACTGGGCTGCCATGCCTGCGCCTCCCATCGAACTGCACCATTTCCAGGCGGTAGTGTATAAAGGAGAGATCTGGGTAGCCGGGGCCTTCACCGGGAATTATCCACATGAATTGCCGGTAGACCATATTTATATTTACAGCCCGGGTGACCATGCCTGGAAGAAGGGCCCTGCCATTCCCAAAGACCGTCTGCGCGGTTCAGCAGGAGTCACGGTTTATAAAAACAAGATTTATATCCTGGGCGGTACCCAGGACGGACATTGGGACGGACATACCGGATGGCTGGATGAATACGATCCGGCAAAAAATACCTGGACCCGGCTGGCCGATGCTCCCCATGCCCGCGATCATGTCTGCATTGAAGTCATCGATCACAAGATATATGTTGCAGGAGGGCGCCGCACCACCGCCAGAACCAACAATGTGATCAACCTGAAAGAAGCCACGGTCGATGTTTATGATTTTAAATCCGGTACCTGGACCACGCTTCCTGAATCCAGCAACCTCCCTACACTCCGCGCCGGCTCACCTGTGGTCGCTCACGGTCATCAGTTGTATGTGATGGGCGGAGAAAGCGATACCCAGGTTCCTGCGCACAGTGAAGTGGAGGTCCTGGATACCAAAACACTGAAATGGACCTCCTCCACTAAACTGAACCAGGGAAGGCATGGTACCGGGGCGGTGCGGGTAAAGAATAAAATCTATATCGCCGGAGGGGCGGGAAACCGGGGAGGGGGGCCGGAGTTGAATAGTGTAGAAGTATTAGGATTATAGGATT
>CAYOPD010000034.1:15226-38135 GCA_964405735.1 uncultured Saprospiraceae bacterium
ATTGATAGGATTATAGGATTTTGGGATTGATGGAATTTATCAACGCCAGGCTAATAATGCAGTGGAATTGATTCCGCCCGAAAGATTTGGGGCGCTTGACGGGGAACATTTACGTTTTTCAATAAATCCTTAATTTTACATCTACACACGAAAATCACACTATGAGGGAGGATGACCTTACCTATAAAGTCATTGGCTGTGCCATGAAAGTCCATGCCATCTTGGGCAGCGGTTATCAGGAGTTGATCTATAAAAGAGCATTGGCCATTGAATTGGCAAAACAAGGGATCCGGTTTGTCCGGGAATACAAAATGCAAGTCTCCTATGAAGGCATTAAAATCGGAGAAAGAAGGGTGGATTTTCTGATAGAAGATTGGCTTGTTTTAGAAATTAAAGCTGTTTCAAAGTTGGAGGATTATTTCCTGGCCCAGATCATGAATTACCTTGACATGTTTGGAATTTCCTATGGCCTGCTGGTCAATTTCGGGTCTCCAAGCCTTGTTTATAAGCGGATTTTTAACCTTAAACATCCTGACAATCTGATCCATCGAAAATAGGGGTTATAGGATTGGTAGGATTGGTAAGATTGGTAAGATTGGTAAGATTGGTAAGATTGGTAAGATTATCCTATTAATCCTACCAATCCAATTAATCCTACTCTATTTCTTTCTGACATAAATATCCCCATTGTAGTTTTTAAAAGTAAACTCAGCTCCCCCGCCATTGACATCTCCCTGCCTCCATTCATTGATCATTACCTTGTAAACCCCGGCTTTGCTGTCTTCTTTTTTCACCGGGCCTGAACTTTTGATATCGACATCGAAGCCGGTATAGATATCTCCCTGGTCGGTTTTAAATTTAAGGGTCGCTTTGGTCGTGGCCGGCAGGGTCACGTCGATGTCCCCGTTGTATGTGGAAAACGCCATGGGAACCCCGGCCTTGACTTCATCCAGGCTGACTTTAATGTCGTCGTTGTAAGTAGTAGCTACCACGGATCCACGGATGTTGCTGGCAAAAATGGCCCCGTTGTAATTGGTCAGATCGATCTCACCCTGTACATTGGAAATAGTAAGGTCTCCGCTGTTGTAGGTATGCATTTTGACATCAAAGCCGGAAGGGACTTCGATCTCCAGCTTGATTTCTTCATTCCAGGAATTGGAAACGACCTTGACGTAATTGTCGTCTTCGGAGGCGCTAAGGTCCAGGCTGCCTCCCACGATCTTTTTCAGGCCTTCTTTGGATTCTCCTTTCTCCTCTTTTTCGGATTCAGAAGAATACTTGACCAGCACATCCTTGCGCGCGGTGCCTTTCACCGTAATGGATCCGGCGTTAAGGTGGGCATAAAGCTTTCCCCTTTTGGCAGGGTCCTTGAGAGGAATGGCGAATTCATTACTGCTTTGCGCACCCACAATGGTCATGCAGGCAAAGTAAAACAGAACAAAGTTTATTAAAATTGAATTTTTCATTTTATTTGAATTTTGAATTATTTATTAATCATTTCTTTCAGATAGGCATTCCCGTTAAAAGTTTCCACGTCGAACAAAGGCCCGTCCCCGCGGATCCGGTATCGTTCGTTTTCCACCTGGTATTTAATCCCTTTGCCGGTCTCTTTTTTTGTAACCACTGCAGGCAGGGGACTTAGGGGTTCAATGTTTGTGTACAGGTCCCCGTTAAATGACTTGAAGGTCATGGTACCGGATACAGTCCCCTGGAAATTGACATGAATGTCCCCGTTCAAAGTATAATACCGGCAATCCTGCTTCGGATTGGTGTGGTAATCAATGTCCACATTGCCGTTGATGGTATGGGCGAGGGTGCCGCCGGTAATGTCCTTGATCCGGATATGGCCGTTGACGTTGCGGGCATGTACGATCCCCCGGGTGCCGTTGACCGTCACATCGCCCTCGTTGATGGTGGAAGCCATCACATGGATGTTTTGAGGAATTTTGATTTTAAAATTCATTTTGTATTCAAATTCCTCCCGGTCATCTTCTTCTGTATCGTCGCCATCCCATTTCCGGTCCCATTGATAGCCCCAACCCCCGGCTTCAGGGCCTTTTCTTTTGGAGTTCCTCACAAATTCTGCGCCGGTCCCCTTGATATAAAAGATCAGGGTGTCGGCGAGGTCCATGACCCCGAGTTGGATTCTTTCTTTTCCAAGGGCCAGGCGGGCATCGGTCTTGCCCTCGATGGACTTTTCAACTTCAACCTGGATCTGGTCACCGGCAGTGCCTTCAATGATGACGTGACCATTGATGTTAAAAACCAGGATGGCATTTTGGTTGCCTTTTTTTTCAAAGGAATAGGTCTTGCTGATCTTTTCGGTAAAGGATTGGGCCTTTCCCGGGATCGGGAGCGACAATAGCATGGCCATTAGATAAAGTTGTTTATTCATATCGTATGAAATTTGGATGTTTATATGATCTGACGGATATACGCTTTGAGTTTGTCTTTGACCGCTTCGGGAGTTTCTTCGCGGTTGATTAGTTTTTGCAATTCCTGCACGGAGGTTTTTTCGTTTAAAGCCACCATACATTCTGCGAGCGCCATTTGAACCAGGGGAGATTCCTGCCTGCTGATGGATTTGACCAGTTGTGTACGGACCCAGTCTTCCGATCCATAACGCTGAAGGGCTTCCACAGCCGCCAGCCGGACATTGATATTATTGTCTTCATTGAGCGTGGTCAGCAGGGCTTCGATCACCTTGCGGCTGCTTTGGTCCAGTTCATAACTATAACTTACCGCCCTGAGCCGGTCGGTGGTTGTTTCTTTTTCAATCAATGTCAGCAGCATCGTTTCCTTGAGGGCAGCTACCTCTCCCCGCAAAACTTCCACGTCTGCTGAAGGAGCGTTTCTCCAGGGCAGGTGGTAGCCTGCGAGAATGCCCGTGAGCATGGCGGCGGCAGCCAATACAGACCGGATCAGCCATTCCCGGTGGATCCAGATCCGGTTCTTCTCGAGCAAGCGGTTTTCGTTTTCTATCATCTCGAGCACCTTCTCCTTTACCATAACCGGCGGATTGGGATCTTCCATCCTGTCGATGGTGTTGTTTATTTCGTTCAGGACAGGTAGTTCTCCGGGGTCCAGGTGGCCCTGCGCAATGGCCTCCTCCAGTTTCTGCCATTCTTCCTGGCTGATCCGGCCGGACCGATATTGCCCAATAAGGTATTTTAATTCGGTTTCGTTCATAATATTTCCTTTTTTTCAAGTTGATGGTACAGGATCCTGAGTTCATGAAGGGCCCTGAATACCCGCACTTTTACTGCACCCTCGTTGCACCCCAACAAGGTTCCGATTTCTTTATAGTTTTTTTCCTGGTATTTACTCAGCAGGAGTATTTCCTTTTTGTCTTCGGGCAGTGCATCCATTGCTCTCCGGAGCTGATGGTGCTGTTCCCTTGTATGTAAATCTAAGTCTGCTTCCACCTCTTCTTTCAGGTGATCCCGGTAGTCATCGATGGAGACCTTTACCGGCTTGTTTTTTCTTCTGTACTGGTCCCGGTGCACATTGCGGGCGATGTGGTACATCCAGGTCCTGAACTGGCCCCCTTGAAACTGGTTGCGGTATTTTAGAATCCGGTAAAATACATTCTGAACCAGGTCCGCACTCTGTTCAGAATCCCTCGTAAGCCCCCTGAAAAACCCAAACAACGGAGCCTGGTATCGGTCAAACAGGAAGCTCAGCCGGTCCAGCCGGCCGGATTTGACCTGGTACATCAGTTCGTTGTCAGTCTCTTCTGTCACGGCTTTAATAATTATGGTAACTCCGGTATTCCTAAAAGGTTACACCCTTATTAATTTACTGAAAAACAAAGCATGAAATAATGAATTTATTTTTAGTCCCTTCCCATTCATGTGATTGTACAAATGGGGGAGTACAAAAATTTTTTGTTGGTTCTACTATTTTAGTTAAATTCAGGGAATATAAATCACAATTCGGTTATTTAAGGGTCCGATGATCCAGGAGACCCAGCTGGTAATGTTTTCCAAACAATAAGCCAGGATCAGAAGTTGCTAAACCACTGTTTTGATGACTTATACATCAAAACAGGGGATAGGTATATTCGATCCATTTTTTTGTTGCCTTCAGGGGCGACCATTAATATTCATTTCTTTCCGGAATCAAGAATAAATCATTTTTATTTTTAATCAAAAACCAAAACTTTATGAAAAAGACTCTTTTTTTCGGGCTGTTCCTGGCAACCGTATTTTTTGCCCATAGCCAGGGAAACACGCTTTACCGGGTGGATGTACTCAAACCCAAAGCCGGGATGAGGACCTCGTTCGAAACCAGCTGGAAATTGCATGTTGAAATGTTTCATAAAACGAAATACAAACAAACCGTTTATCAAATCACCAGCGGTCCGGACCTTGGAGATTATGTGATCGTGCAAGGCCCGTTTTCATGGGCAAGCCTGGATACGGCAAGGTCCGATGCCAAAGCCCATGGACTGGACCTGGAAAAACTGGCTACAAAATCAGAAGGAGGATCAAGAAACTATATCCTTCATTGGATCGATACCCTCAGCCGGAATTACACGGTACAGGCCGATAAATTTCTTGTAACCAATACCGTCATAAAAAATGGCAAGTTGGGTGAATACCTGACCGAAGTCAGGCGAACTGTTTTGATACAGGATAAAATAAACTCGCCCGTGAGCATAAGTCGATTGACTCAAATGTTTGCAGGGTCAAGCCCAACACTGGTATCCATCAGAAACCTTAAGGGTGGCTTTGGGGAACTTGAAGGCGGACCTAATAACCCTCAATTCAGAACGGCATATATCAATGAATACGGACAAGATGCCTGGGATTCCAGATCGAAAATTCTGGTGGATAACGTCGTGAGCAGTAGTTCGAGTTTACATATACTGCGTCCTGACCTCAGTTCTAAATAATAATATAGAAGAACATCCTAACATCCCGGAATCTGATCGTTCCGGGATGTTTTGATTATAACCTGAGCTGGCCGCATTCGCCCGTCTGAGAATCCTTATTTTTGCGGCCGTGCCATTCAAACTCACCTCAAAATACGAACCCACCGGAGACCAGCCTGAAGCCATAAGACAACTGGTCCGGGGAGTTAATTCCGGAGATCCGCACCAGGTCCTGCTAGGAGTCACCGGCAGCGGAAAGACCTTTACCATCGCCAATGTCATCCAACAGGTGCAAAAACCCACCCTCATCCTGTCACATAACAAGACCCTGACGGCCCAATTGTATGGGGAATTCCGGGACTTTTTTCCTGAAAACGCCGTCGAATATTTTGTATCCTACTACGACTATTACCAGCCCGAGGCTTATATCTCAGTCACCGATACTTTTATAGAAAAGGACCTGAGCATCAATGAAGAAATCGACAAACTCCGGTTGAGGGCCACCTCCTCCCTCCTTTCCGGCCGGAGGGACATCATCCTGGTGGCCTCCGTGTCCTGTATCTATGGCATGGGCAACCCGGAAGATTATAAGGGAGGGATCATCCGTATCGAAAAAGGAAAGCGGGTTTCCAGAAACGCTTTTTTACACCAATTGGTGGAAGCCCTTTATTCACGCACCGACCTGGACCTCAAGCGGGGAAATTTCCGGGTCAGGGGGGACACCGTGGATATTTACCTGCCTTATGTGGATTATGGTTATCGCGTTATTTTTTTCGGCGACGAGATCGAATCCATTGAGCAGATAGAGATCGAATCCGGTAAAAGAATCGAGGTTATGGACAATGCAGCCATATTCCCTGCAAATCTTTATGTGGCGCCCCGGGAAAGGCTGAAATACATCATCCGCGATATCGAGGACGAACTCCATGAGCATGAAAAATTTTTCCAGTCCGAGGGGCGGTACCTGGAAGCCAAACGAATCCATGAAAGGGTGAATTTTGATCTTGAAATGATCCGTGAACTGGGTTATTGCAGCGGGGTGGAAAATTACAGCCGTTTTTTTGACGGACGCGCCCAGGGCACCCGGCCTTTCTGCCTGCTGGATTATTTCCCCGAAGACTACCTTATGGTGATCGATGAAAGCCATGCCACCTTGCCCCAGGTCAGGGGCATGTGGGGCGGTGACCGTGCGAGGAAGCTCAACCTGGTCAACTTCGGATTCAGGCTCCCTTCGGCCATTGACAACCGGCCACTGAGTTTTGAGGAATTTGAAGGCCTGGTCAATCAGGTGATTTATGTCAGCGCCACCCCAGGGGATTACGAACTCGAAAAAACAATGGGTGAAGTCGTCGAACAAATTGTAAGGCCCACAGGACTGTTGGATCCGCCTATTGAAGTGCGGCCCAGCCTCAACCAGATTGACGACCTGATGGAAGAGATCAGCAAGCGGGTAGAAGCAGGTGAACGGGTCCTGGTGACCACCCTGACTAAACGGATGGCCGAAGAATTGAGTAAATATCTGACCCGGCTGGATATCAATTGTAAATACATCCATTCCGAAGTTCAGACTATGGATCGTGTGGAAATACTGAGGGACCTTCGCCTTGGCAATTTTGATGTCCTGGTAGGAGTAAACCTGCTCCGGGAGGGCCTTGACCTGCCCGAAGTCTCACTCGTGGCCATCCTGGATGCAGACAAGGAGGGATTTCTGCGCAATGCGCGCTCCCTTACCCAGACCGCGGGACGGGCCGCACGGAATGTCAACGGACGGGTAATTTTTTATGCGGATAAAATCACCGATAGCATGCAGCGGACTATGGATGAGACCGAACGCCGCCGGGTGAAACAAATGACTTATAACGAAAAATACGGGATCGTACCCAGATCCCTCGCCAAGACCCGCGAAGAAATCATGGGCCAGCGGTCTATCCTGGATGTCCGGGGGCCCAAAAACGCATACATCGAGCCCCAGGATCGTGGTCTCGAAGCCGCCGATCCGGTGCTGGAATACGCGGGCCGGGACCAGCTGGAGAAACTGGTTGCCGAAACAGAAAAGAAAATGAAGGCCGCAGCGAAGGACCTCGACTTTATCAGCGCGGCCCAGTACAGGGATGAATTGTTCGCCTTGAAAAAAAGATTGCAATCCTGATGGAAAGGCTCCCATTGTGATTAATTGAATCACCGAAAAGAGTATTTTCTGAAAAATTCTATATGCTTCTGATGCAACGATCCCGACCGAAGTGCACCATGTCGGTTACAAGTCGGGTGTTTGGAGATCGTGTAAATTTGAACTTTTACAATCGTTAAACCTTGATCGATTTTTCATTACAGGACATCAATACGGATCATCCCAGCCTTTGGTCCGTGGCCTATGTTATGCTTATGGCCTTTTCCTTGTCCTCCCTGATGGCACTGGTATATCACCTCACGACACCTCGTACAGCCCGTCTTGGCCAGTTCATTCAGACCATGATCCTGGGGTCCATGGGGGCTGCCGTCATTGTACTTGCCATAGGAGACAGTCTGGGCAGGGGATTGGGGATATTAGGTGCCCTGGCCATCATCCGGTTTAGGACTACTCTGCGCCAGCAAAGGGACATCGTTTTTATTTTTTGCACCCTGGGCATCGGCATGGCTTGTGGGATGTATGGATTTAATATCGCAGTGATCGGAGCAATCAGTTTTTCCGCTCTCGCATTGTTGTTCCGCATGACTCCGTTGCATGGTTTGCCGGAAATGAAACACCAGTTAAGGGTGACTTATCCGCTGGAATCGGGCCTCAATCCTGCCAGTATAGAAAGTATTTTAAAAAAGCATACGGTCAGGTACCGTTGCATCCGTCAGGAACTTACAAAAGAAGGGAATACCAGGACCATGGAGTTGTATTTCCTTTTGAACCGTCCCGCCTCGGAAGAAAAGAAACTGATTGAGGAACTGGACAGGCTTGGAGGCAATATCCAATTCCGTTTATGGTCAAGGGAAGAGATTGAATAGTTTTATAATTAGGTGTTCATGAAAAAATTGCAGATCCTGATTTTTATTTTCCAGTCGGCCTTGCATTTGAAAGGCCAGAGTCTGCCGGACGAATACTATATTTCAAGCGATGGCCGCAGGCTGATCCGTGGAAAGGATACGGTATCCGGATTGTATGATCCCTTTGTGGTCAAAAGGATCGACCTGACTTTTTCCCAGGCCAATTGGCAAAACCTGCTTAGTCAAAATTACAATTCGCATACGGATATCCCGGCTGCACTTTCCATGGATGGTAAGGTTTATCCCCAGGTCGGGGTGAGGTATAAAGGTCAGACCTCCTACCAAAGGGTAAGCGGGGACAAAAAATCATTCAATGTAACCCTGGACTTCCAGGATCCGGACCAGAATCTGGAAGGCTATGAAACATTGAACTTCAACAACAGTTTTGAAGACAACAGTTTTATGCGCGAGGTTTTTTATGAAAACATCACCAGGAAATACGGCCCTTCCGTCAAAGCCTCCTTTATTAATCTATACATCAATGGGGTCAACTGGGGCCTTTATCCCCATGTGCAGGGCCTGGACGGAGATTATATCAATGAATGGTTTCTTAGCAACGATGGTGCCAGGTGGAGATGTGAACGTACCACGGGATCGGGGGCAGGTCCCGGGGGGCCGGGCGGCGGCGGAGGATTTGGGGCCGGCACTTCCACGCTGAATTTCCTCGGTGACGATACCAGTTTGTATAAGCCACACTATACCCTGAAAAAAAGCGAGATCGGCAACCCCTGGTTTCATTTGATGCGCACCACCAAAGTCCTGAACACCTTCAGTCATACCGATAGCCTCAATAAAGTCCTTGATGTCGACCGGGCCCTTTGGTTTCTGGCCAAGGAGATTTTGTTCGGAGATGACGACAGTTACGTCAATAAGGGCGGCATGGACTATTATGCATACTATGATGCGGCAACCGGCAGGCTGATCCCTCTGGAATACGATGCCAATACCGTCATGACGGGACAATCCGGACAGTGGACTGTGTTTTTAAAAGAAAACGATGTGAATTTCCCGTTATGTAATAAACTATTCAAAAATCCTGAATTGAGGCAGCGATACCTTGCCCACGTAAGGACTATGACGCAGGACCTGTTCGCGGAGGCCGTATATGCCCCGCTTATTGACCGGTATTTCAGCCTGATCGACACCCTTGTCCAGAAAGACACCAAAAAGCTCATGACCTACAATCAGTTTGTCGCAGGTAAGGAAGGATTAAAATTGTGGCTGAATTCGAGACGGAATTTTATTCTTAATAATGCAGAAGTCAACCGCACCGGTGCTCTCATCGGCAATACGGAATTCCGAACGGGAAACATTGCCTTTAAATCACCGGAAGCTGGCCAGGCCGTTGCCATCCGGACAAAGATTTCCGGCAAGTCGGTCAAATCCGTTAATGTTTATTATGGAACGGGATACGATGGGGCATTCACGCGGGTGGCCATGTTCGATGATGGAAAGCACGGGGATGAGCTGGCAAATGATGGACTTTTTGGTGCGGAACTCCCGGGCCAGAAAAATGGAGTGATTGTCCGGTATTACATTGAGGCCATAGCCAACGATGGATTTGGGACCGTCAGTTTTGACCCACAGGGTGCAGAACACGATGTTTTTTTATACCGGGTCAATTTTGAACCTTCCACGATCACAGAGACGGTCATCAATGAAGTAATGTCCGCCAATACCAAATCGGCCGCGGACCAGGATAATGAATTTGATGATTGGATCGAATTGTATAATAATTCTGCTTCCCCGGTAAACTTAAGCCGTTGGATTTTAACGGACAATCCGGACAATCTGGATAAATACAGGATCCCGGCCGGAACCATTTTACCTGCAAACGGATTCCTGATCATATGGGCGGACGAAGATGGTAAACAGCCCGGCCTGCATGCAAATTTTAAGTTGTCTGCCTCCGGGGAACCGCTGATTCTGCTGGACAGTACGGGTAAACAGGTGGATAAGGTGGAAATTCCAGCCCTGGCCGATGACATCGCCTATGCCCGACAACCCAATGGAACAGGCGGATTTGTAATCAAAGCGCATACTTTCGGGAAAAATAATGATGTCACCACTTCATTGAATCTTGCAAAAGGACAGGAGAAAATCAGAATTTATCCGAATCCGGCCTGTTCGACCATCCATTTTGAATGGACGGCCAGACCGGGTCTGCGATTGAATATTTATAATACACTTGGCCAAGTGGTCCATACCCTTTCCTTCGAACCCATTCAACGACTGGATGTAAGCAACTGGCCCCCGGGCACCTATTTTATAAAAGCGGGCAACCAGGTGAATAAATTTATCATTCATCATTGACGCAGGACGATTGAATCAAATACATTCCCTGATCCGATAAATGGTTTACCTTTTTGGAATGAGTGAATTGGATTTTTCATGAAAAGCGGCCAGGCATGATAAAACAGCTTCAGCAGTTGCCCTGGGTTTACTTATTTGCCCTTGCCTGCGTGATTTGGATTCTACCCCTGTTGAAACAAAAAATTCAAAATGCCGGCGAATTTTACGGTATTGCCGAAAACCAGGTGCGTTCTTACAGCAAACCCTATAATGTTTTGATTCAGCATATCCGGGTTAAACTTGGCCAGTCGGTATCGAGAGGAGACACCCTGATGATCTTTCATCCCCGCAGCATTACTTATAAAAAGGAGGATCTTAAGATACAATCCAGGTTGCTTGACGTAGACCGGAAATCCGAAGAATTTGAAATCGACCAGGAATTGGCTCAAATAAAGATGCAAAAGAACCTGGTTTTGGAAAATTTTAAAATCAGGAAAGAAAAACTGACGGGTCAGAAAAAACTCTCCGATTCCCTGGCCGGGTTGATCACCCGGATAAAACCAGATGATAAACGCCTGAACCTGGAGTTGAAAACCCTGGATGAAGAAATGGCCCTCCAATTGAAAGAACTGGATCAGCGCATCGATGCCCTGGAATCCTCCAAAATGGAAATTCCTGTTTTGTACCGGGAAAAAGAATCGGGAATCCGGAAGGAGTCCGATCGCCTGGAGTTGCAGCAGCAGGAACTGGTACTGATCGCTGATACAGAAGGCATGGTCGGGCAACTGGATTTTGTGGAAGGAGATCCGGTGGAAGCTTATCAAAGCCTGATCCGGATTTACAGCAGCCATCCTAACCTGGTCACGTCTTATATCGGGGAAGGTTACCTGGGTAGCGTTCAATTGGAGGATTCTGTTTCAATTCAGTCCATGAGTGAGGAATCGTATCAACTGAAAGGTAAAATTCTAAACCTGGGGTCCCGTATAACCGCGCTTCCGGACCGCTTGAAAAAAATTCCGGAACTCAAGGCCTGGGGCAGGGAGGTTCAAATTGAAATTCCCCAGGACAACAATCTG
Organism: uncultured Saprospiraceae bacterium; assembly: GCA_964405735.1. Taxonomy (GTDB): domain Bacteria; phylum Bacteroidota; class Bacteroidia; order Chitinophagales; family Saprospiraceae; genus JADJLQ01. The sequence continues at coordinate 26,504 of CAYOPD010000034.1, forward strand.
ATCCAGGGTGAAAAAGTGAAAGTCATCTATCAAATTAAGGAAGCTGCAAAAAAATAAAATATGGATATGCGCAACGCATGGATGGTTTTTGGAGCCTTAATCATCAGCGGGGGCATAATCGCCCAGCGAGATCCGGATTCCTGGATACGTTCTGCCTTTAGAGACTCAACTTATAAGAAACTCGCTCATATGGCAGATTTCCGGGAAAACAATCCTCAGACATTACGCTGGCTTGACCGGATAGAATTCCGGTCTGGTACCCGTGAATTTGAATTGGACCAGCAGGAATACGGGATTCGTCTTTACGGTTCCAATCCATCCGAAATCCGTTACCGGAACCGCCTTGAATCCATTGAGGTCCGATATTACCAGGCTCTGTCGGAGGACGCCCTGCACGATGCCATTGCCTATCGATACAGGGTCCTGGCCCGATTGTATTTTTTGCACGAAGAAAATAAGCTAAAACAGGATCAACGGGCATTGCAGGACAAAAAGTCCGGTTACCTGGAGTCCTTGTTTCAAAACCAACTGGATCTTGACCTGAAGGATCTGATCCAGGCTTACCGAAAAAAAGGAAAGTTACAAACGGAACAATCCGCCCTGACCAGGGACAAAATTTCAGCCAGCCATCCGGTTTCTATCCCAGAAGCCGGAGATAGCCTGGTGATTGAGGGTTTTGATTGGATTTCCATTGAAGGTATAAAAGGCGTTTTGAGGCAGGCTCCGGACGGGTCTACCCCGGGATCGGCGACCCTGGTCCGCCTGCACCAGGAAAAAGACAAATTGATGCTTGAAGAAAAAAAAGTAAGGGGAGATAAATGGAATGTACTGGATTTTATTCAGGTCCAGTGGAGGAATAATGCCAACGATGTGCTGATCCGGGAAAAAATAAATGTTGGAGCCGGCATCCGGTTACCTTACTCCGGTTCATCGAAGCGGGATCATAACCAGGTGTTGATAGAACAACTGGCAGTGAACACCGAGCTTAACCACCTGGAAGAAGAACACCGGCTGACCTCCCTTAACCTTAAAAGAGAGCTTGAACAATTGTTGCAGCAACTGGAAGAAGAAACCAATCAATTGAGTGAATTTGAAGAAAAATTCAGGAATACAAAATTCCTTTCCCATCCCATGACCACTCCCAGGGATGCACTATTGATTGAAGAAATCATTCTTGATGGATTGGAAGAAATCCTGGAAACGAAAGAAAAAATAATAAATAAATATGTGGATTACCTGGACCATTCGAGGCTCATCAGCCAGGTCCCATACCGGAATTTTCTTCAGGCTGGGCTCGGCTTGTTGAAGGACTAGCCTGTACAGGTAAACGGCAATTTCCTATATTTAGTAATTAAATTCAACAATTATGAAAAACAGCATACTTATTTTGATGCTATTCCTGGCCGGCATGGCTTCAGCCCAGGAGGCCGTGAGCGATGAATCAATCCTGAAAGCCTTCCAGGGCCTCCGGGTCGCGGACGTCTCAGATGGTATGGATATGGTAGGCCTGCGGGACGCAGGACTGATGGACCAGAGCATTGAAGCCCTTTGGAAGGACATCGACAGCATGAAACATATTTTTTGTGGAATCGCGGTCACTGCACGGTATGTGCCAACGACTAAAATTGTAAAAAACCCAATGCCCAAAGAAGAATTCCAGAAATGGGAGGGGAACTGGTATGGAAAAATAAGCACCGAACCCTTTGTTGAATTCCTGAAACCGGGATCTGTGGTGGTTCTGGATGTTCAAGGCGATGGGGACGTGGGTTCCGTGGGTTCGTTCAACGGTTTGTTTTGGGTCAGTAAAGGAGCCCGGGGTATTATTTCCAACGGCGGTATCCGGGACACGGATGAACTGATCAAACAACAGATTCCGGTATACCTGGATTATATGGAACGCGGGAGAGGGATCCGGCCCGGAAGAAATGAAATCGAGTCGGTAAATAAACCGGTCACGATTGGAGGGGTATTGGTAAGGCCGGGAGATGTGCTCGTAGCAGATGGGGATGGAGTCATCTCTGTGCCTAGGGAGCACGCTCTTCAAGTAGCGGAATTTGCACATGAAATTCTTTCCAAGGACAAAGCGGGTAGAAAAAATCTATATATCCAATTGGGGAAGGCGTTGGATCAGACTGTAAAGGATTGATGCTGTAGCTTCTTTATCCAGTTAAATTAATCATGACGCCATATTGCCAATTATCCCTGTCCGGTCCTTTGGCCATTATTGAATTCGGAACGTCGTCCCACAATGCTTTGTCGTCAGGGATCCTGGATCAAATGGTTGCTCACCTGGAGGAAATCAATAAAGATCCGGATATCCGGCTCGTCCTGATCCGAAGCCAGGGAGAAAGGAGTTTTTGTGCCGGTGCCGACCTTGGAGAATTGTTATCTATAAAAGATGAAGAAGAGGGGAGGCGCTTTTTTTATCAATTTGCCCGGGTCATCCTGGCCATCCGGAATTCTCCCCACTTGGTAATCACCCGTATCCAGGGAAAGGCCGTCGGGGGAGGTCTTGGCCTGATAGCGGCATCCGATCTTAGTTATGCGACCGATCAGGCCGAAATTCGTCTCCCCGAATTGATCAATGGCATTGGCCCTTTTGTAGTAGGCCCCGCCATTGAACGGAAGACCGGTTTGTCGGCGTTTAATCATTTGTCCTTGAACCCCGCTACCTGGTTTTCGGCCTCCTGGGCCATGGAACATGGTCTGTACAACGAAGTATTCCATATCACGGATGCCATGGATGAGCATATCACAGAAAAAATCGATGAGCTCAGCGGATACAGCCGGGCCGCAATGATCGAGATCAAAAAAATGATGTGGGCAGGGGAGTCGGAATGGGATCAATTGTTGTTGGGAAGGGCGGGCATCAGTGCCCGGCTATTGCTCACCGGGGAAGCCAGGAAAGCGCTTCAGGCCCTTCAGAAAAAATAGCAGGGTTAAGCTGTATCCGGACCATTTGCGAAGCGGATTGCCGGATGACCGGACGAGATGATTTTAATCAGGTTGGTTTTCATGGATATTCTTTATATATTCAGTAGGCCGTGCGTAAGTTATGATGTGTTTTATATGAAGAGCTGAACCCTGGAGTTGTAAGATAAATCGGAATGGGTTAGAAGAAAAAAGATATTCCCATAAAACCAATTCAATGATAAAGTTTGTTTTTCTTTTCACCCTGGTTTTATCGCTGACTTATTATTCATTCAACCATAGTGAGTTTAAGGAAGGCGGGTCAACAGGGGCAGAGGATAAAATGTACCCCCAGGCTGCTGCGGTCATGCAGCCGGATGCGGCTTGTGATAGTATAACCATATTCGTGCAACAATTGAATACACGTCCGCCCTCTTGTTGCTTTCAACTCATCCTGGATAATAAACTCAGAAATGCCATCACTCAGATCAAGCTGGACATCAGCACGGCCACCTTTAAAAACATTGCAGTTGAGGTCAACTCCGGCTGGATAGTCAGTCAGACCCCGCAAATGGATATTTTATTGTCTCACAATTCGGGATTTATTCCGTTGGGAGGGGCATCCCCGATAACTTTCTGCCTGATGGGTGGAAATAATCCGGATGCCCTGAACATCAGTTTCAACTATAACGCCCTGGGCACATCAGGATCGTGCAACATTCCGTTGCAGGTTTGTTCAGATCCCCTGCCCTGCGATGCTGACTTTTCCTTTAACAGCATCAGCAATTGCGGAAATTTTCTGTTTACCAATCAGTCTACGGGCCCTGCACCCTTGACCTACTCCTGGAATTTTGGAGACCCAGGTAGCGGTGCAGCCAATACGTCAACCGCTCAAAACCCAACGCATCAGTTCAGTAAATGCGGGGATTTTATTGTTTGTCTCAAAACCACGAGTCCGGGCTGTGTAGATTCCATCTGCAAGACGGTAGCTTATTTTGACCTGATCAAACCGGTCATAACCTGTCCTGCAAATGTGACCTTGCGATGCAATACCAATACTACTCCGGCTACTACGGGCACGGCAACCGCCACGGACAATTGCACTCCTTCTAATTCCATTGTGATCACCTTTTCGGATGTGGTCAGCGGAACCATGCCCTGCAATGGATCCATCGTCAGAACCTGGCAGGCCAGGGATGCCTGCGGGAATACCGCTACTTGCATCCAGACCATATTGATACAGGACAATATACCCCCAACCATAAGTTGCCCCGGCAATCTCACCGTCAATACAAACCCGGGCACCTGTTATTATACCGGGACCCTTCCTTCAGCCACCGCGACAGATAATTGTGATCCAAGCCTGGCCTTTACTTATTCCCTGCTCACTTCCGGAAGTTCGGTTTTAATAACACCACAAACCCAATTTCCCAAGGGAGTAAACACCATAACGGTTTTTGCCCGGGACGATTGCGGGAACCAAAGCGCCAACTGTAATTTTACCCTGACGGTAGTGGATAATCAACCGCCAATCATAACCTGTCCGGGTAATTTGACCATACTGGGTACTTTTGATTCCCTGGGCAATTGTAAAGCGGTAGTTCAAAACATCGCTCCGGCAGTCACCGATAATTGCCCGATGTGGACGGTGAATTATACCCTGACAGGAGCTACGCAGGGACAGGGGATGACGGATGCCAGCGGACTTTCCTTTATATCTGGAATAACTACGGTAACCTATATCGTAACCGATATGTCGGGGAATAAGGATACCTGTAATTTTTCCATCTCGGTGAGTTGCCTGGATAATTGGACCTGTGCCTGTCCAACCGTTATGGCCGGCGGACCGAACCTGGTCTTGAATGGTAATTTTACGGGTGGGAACACTTCTTTTACCAACGATTTTACTTTTTTTAATCCAGGAAGCGCGGGAAGCATTGGATATTATTCGGTACTGAACAACACACAAGTGATTCAGGCCAATACGCAATGGGCCTGCAACGATCATACTACCGGGACAGGGTCTTTCCTGGTCATCGATGGCGCCTCTGCAATGGGTAATAATGTGGCCTGGCGTCAAACCATACCCGGAAATACGGGCGGCACTTTCAATTTTTGTTTTTTTGCGAATAACCTGGTTATCCCTTCTAAAAATTTTGATGATCCTGTATTGGCTGTTTATTTTAATGGTGTACCGGCAAACCCAGGGGTCCTCCTTCCTGAAAATCCGGATGCCTGGGTGCCGTTTACGGCAAGCTGGACGGGCATCCTTCCGGTAACCATTGAGATTATCACTTTATCCGGGCAGTCGGTAGGGAATGATTTTGCCCTGGATGATATTCAATTCAGAAAATGCTCAGACTCCCTGCCTTGTAAAGCAGCCTTTAATTTTCAAAGTGTAGGCAATTGTGGCAATTTTCAGTTTACCAGTCAATCGGTCGCTCTGCCCCCGCTGGCTTATACTTGGAATTTCGGGGACCCAAACAGTGGCTCTGCCAACACTTCAAATATTCAAAACCCCACCCACCAGTTCAGCCATTGCGGTGATTTTGTGGTCTGCCTGAACATCACAAGTGGGGGTTGCAAGGATTCCATATGCAAGACGGTATCCTTTTTTGATACGACTAAACCCGTCATTACCTGTCCCCCGAATCTCACCCTGGATTGTAATTTAAATACCACACCGGCTCTGACCGGAACAGCGACTGCAACTGATGATTGCACTCCCACGAACAACATCCTGATTACCTTTTCAGATGTGGTCAGCGGTATAATGCCCTGCAATGGCAGTATCATCCGGACCTGGCAGGCAAAGGATGCCTGCGGAAATATAGCGACCTGCCGTCAAACCATCCTGGTCAAGGATACTATTGCCCCTACCATAACTTGTCCGGCCAATCTTACTGTAAATACAAACCCTGGATTTTGTTTTTATACCGGAACATTGCCTTCGGCAACAGCGACAGATAATTGTGATCAAAGCCTGGACTTTACTTATTCCCTGCTCACTTCCGGAAGTTCCATTTTAGTAACACCTCAAACCCAATTTCCCAAGGGGGTAAACACCATAACGGTTTTTGCCCGGGACGATTGCGGGAACCAAAGTGCCAATTGCAATTTTACACTCACCGTGGTGGACAATCAACCGCCCACCATTACCTGCCCGGCCAATGTTTCGGTGACAGGTACCTTTAATGCCCAGGGTCAATGCAAAGCCGTGGTCAATAACCTGGCCCCGGCGGTAATGGATAATTGTCCCATGGTAAATACGACTTATACTATTACGGGGGCGACGGCCGCATCCGGGAATAATGATGCCAGTGGTACGAATTTTATGCAGGGACTTTCCACGGTAACTTATACTGTCACCGATATGGGTGGAAATATGAGTACCTGCAGTTTTAATGTCACAGTAAGCTGTCCCAGGCCTAAATGTGACAGTATTTCCGCATTCCTGGTTCCATTCCAGGCCTTGCCCTATGCCTGTACGTTTCAATTTCATGTAAATAACCAGGCTTCCGGCATTACAAAAATTCAGATTGACCTGACGACGGGTACCTTTAATTCGGCAGGTATTATTTCGCCTTTCATTCCGGTGATTTCACCGGCCAGCCGCCTGACCATCACCCACTCCTCTGGTTTTATTCCATTTGGAAGTTTCCACGCGGCCGACCTGGGGATAAATAGTGGATTAAATCCGCACACGGCAATTATCAAATTTTTCTACAATAACAATCAGTCCTCCTGCGATACCAATATCATTTTCAATTGTCCGGTAGATACGACCTGCGGATTTGCTCCGGCATGTGCGACGACGACCATCAGCCTCAATACAGGTGTTGATGCCAATGGCCAGCTTCTCCCGGCGGGTTCCTTTGACCCTAATTGGATATTGATACAAAGCCCCTATACCGGGCTGAACCTGCCCCGGCCCGCTGAAGTAGTTACACCCTATGTCAGTTGGCAAATGCAGCCCAACGCAAGTTCGCCCTGTGCTCAATGGATTTCCGCATTTCAGGGCGCGGACAAAGGATCCGGGCCGAGGTATACCTATTCCAATTGTTTTTGTGTGTGTAAAGACAGTTCGCTCATCACCATCCGGCTGAGTGCCATGGCGGATAATGAAGCGGATTTCTGGTTGTACGACGGATCTGGAAATATATTGACTACCTTATTGGGCATTCATCCGCCCGGTAACAATCCCAGTCTGGCTTTTCTGCTTCCCCCGGATACTTCGACAACCCAATTGGTACTGAAAAAAGGCACATATTGTATTCGGGCCGGGGTCAAAAACTGGACCAGGGTTACCGGGATCAGTGTTTGCGGCAGCGTCAGCGGTGACGGACTGATAAGGGCCGATTGCTGTAACCAGGCATCCTATATTACCGGAATTAAATACAAGGACAGCCTGTGCAACGGGCAGGCCTATAACGGTCAAACCGTCTTGCCGGGATGGCAGTTTATACTATGTGATGCGGGCGGCAATGCGATAGATACCGTCACCACCGATGCCAGCGGGTCTTATGTATTTGGCCCGCTCAAGCCGGGCAATTATTCCGTGAAGGAAATCAATCAACCAGGTTGGACCCTCACTAACCCATCGAACAACATGGTCCCCATTGCCCTGGGCACCCACGATGTCCAGCAAGCCAATTTCGGTAATTGTCCGCCCACTACCTGCGACAGCATTTCCTTCTGGGTTGAATCCCTGAAGACGGTTCCTCCGGCATGTTGTTTCCGCCTGCACATCGACAATTTATTACCCAATCAGATTACGCAGATACCCCTGACCCTGAATACGGCTTCGTTCAATTCCATTACAGTAGATAATCTCAATGGCTGGTTTACCAGTCAATCCAGCCTTGGCATGATCAGCCTTAGCCATGCCTCCGGGTTTATACCCACCGGCAGTTTTACACCAATCAGTTGGTGCATCAATGGGGGATCAAACCCGGATACCCTGAAGATTAAGGCCAATTATCTCATTGGACAAACTTCCGTAAGTTGTGATACCAGTTTTGTATTTTTCTGTCCTCCCGCACCGGATACCACCTGCGGCCCTGCCTGCTTATTGGACAGCATATCTCTCAGTACGGGCGTGGACCACGGTAACGGCCAGTTTTATGCCAATGGAAGCCCGGATGCCTATTGGACATTAGTTCAAACGCCTTACACCAGCGTTGCCGTGCCCAGACCGCCCACCGTCGTTGCGACACCCTGGTACTGGCATAACCAGCCTTGTTCCAAGTGGATTACTTTATATTCCAATAGTTATTTTCACGGCGGTGGTCATTTTGATTTTAGCAGGTGTTTCTGCGTATGCAAGGATACTGCCAGGATACAAATTCACCTGAGCGCCCTGGCTGACAACACGGCCAATTTTAGTCTTTGCGACAGTTCGGGAACAACCATAGCACATTTACTCTCCTTGCCATCTACACCAGGTGGTGCATTCCACAATCCGCCGGGGGATACTGTCGTAAACCTTATCCTGACCAAAGGGAAATATTGCATTAAGGCAAGAGTAACGAATGTTCATGCCAGCCCGATGGGTTTAAATGTATGTGGAAGCATCAAAGGAGCAGGCCTGGTCAAAGAGATTTGTTGTGCACCCTCCTCCATCACTGGAGTAAAATACCTCGACAGTATTTGTTCCGGAACGCCCTATAACGGGAGCCAGCAGGTATTGCAGGGTTGGCAGATCGTGTTGTGCAACCAGCAGGGAATACCCATCGATACGGTGACCACCGACCAAAACGGTTCGTATACTTTCAGCCCATTGTCACCTGGTTTGTATACGGTCAAGGAAATTATTCAGGGCAATTGGAACCCCTCCCTGCCAGCCAGTGGAATGACTTCCCTTTTCCTTGGCGCCAACCAGGTGGCCCAGGTCAATTTTGGGAATTGCCCGCCGGAGCAGGACAGTTGTTGCAAAGACAGGCAGACCTTTATCCAACACATTCAGAATGCCATTCAGGTATCTGTGATCGACTCGCTGTGCAAAGTGAAGGTCAATGTAAGCGGCCTGCCTCCCTGCGACTCCGTATTTTTTATCAACTGGGGGGACGGCGTAACCGATTATGGCCCATATTCCAATGGAATGTGGATGCATAATTATCCACAGAGCGGCAGCTTTGTCATCCAGATACCTATCATTGAATTTGATTCCTCAGGAGGGACCTGTTTTGATACCTTGCTCCGTTTTCCCGTGGACCTCAGTTGCAAATGCGAATGCGGAAAATATTCACTGCAAATGATTCAGAATGGAATTGCCAGTCAGGTTAAATGCAAGGATACCCTTGTGGTGGGATGTCCTTCACCTTCCGGCCTGATCTTTACAGGCAGTTTCGCCTGTGCAGGCGATTCATGCCTGACCGGGAATATCGCCTGGGCTCTTACCGGCCCATCCATGAACCAGTCAGGAACCACCTTTTCCGGGAATATTCAGATACCGGTCCAAGGTCCCCTGATGCCTGGTCATTATAATCTGAACCTGAGTACCATTTGCGGACAGGACACCTGTACCTGTACTTTGACTTTATATCAGCGTCCCTGTCCTCCTGCCGACAGTTGCACCTCTCCTTGTAACGGCAGTTCCTGGTCACAGCTCAATACTTCGTGGATCAATGACATGGTAGTCTATCAGGGAAAACTGGTGGTGGCCGGTTCCTTCGGTTCTATTGGCAACCCAGCAGTGGCGGCCAACAATATCGCAGCCTGGGATGGCAGCAACTGGGCCCCGCTGGGCGGTGGATTAAACGGTATTGTATTTGATCTTGAAGTGCACAACGGGATCCTGTATGCCGGCGGCCAATTTAGCATGGCCGGGAATATACCGGTGAGCAATCTCGCTGCCTGGAGCAGTGGATCCTGGATGAACATTCCGCAGGGAGGCATTGCTGCCTTCCCTGCACAGGTGGATGCCCTGCTATCTACCTCATCGGGATTGGTTGTTGGTGGGAAATTCAATACGGTTGGCAGCACAAATCTTCCAGCGTCCAATATTGCTCTTTTACAAACCTCCGGATGGTCGGCATTCGGGACCGGATTAAATGGCCCGGTGTTTACCCTGGCTGAATACAATAACCGGCTGGTGGCCGGCGGCCGTTTTGGCAATACTCCCGGTGGATGGAACAACCTGGCTTCATGGAATGGCAGCCTGCAGGTCTGGGAAAAACTGGGACAGTGGGGCGCAGTGGGCATCACAGCGGCGCCTCCAAATTCTGGGGATGGGATTCATGCCCTCGCCATTTTGCCAAATGGCGACCTGGTTGCAGGAGGGCAATTTCTGCATGCCAAGGACAACGGCGGCAACCCGGTCCCCAATACCAAGCACCTGGCGAAATGGAATGGGTCCATCTGGTCCAGCCTGGGCTCTGGGGTGAACACCGGCAACGGAATTTATGATCTGCTCATAGTGAACAATGATTTGTTTGCCGGGGGTCAATTTACCCAAATTGGCAATCAGGCAATCAACCTGCTGGCAAAATGGAATGGAAGCACCTGGTCCGGATTTGGACATCCTTCCATAGGCATCATCAGGTCCATTGCCTTGTACCAGGCCAATCAGGATGCACCTTGCAGCTTGTACACGGGAGGGGAAGTGCTGTTTAACCAATGGAAATGTTCCGGCGTGAGCACAGCCCATGAACGCCGACCCATTTCCATTACGATCTATCCCAATCCGGCAACCGATAAAATTTATATCCAGTTTAATGAGGTCGTAAACCACGATGTACAGCTTGACATCTACACGATTCTTGGCAGCCGGATCATGCACCGGGTGATTCCAAAATCAAATACCGTGGGAACAAAAATGCTAATAACGGAAGAGTTGGGGACTGGAACATACTTGATTAAGGTAGCCACTGCAGAAGGCTCTATTGTGAAAAAGATCATCGTGAAGAGAGGATGGTAGAAAAGGTCGTTTAATGGAGACCGTGGTCGGTCTGCACGGGATGATAGTCGGAGTGAAGAGGGTCAACCCGGCTTTGCTTTTAAAAAGAGTATAGCTTTGCCACATGATGAGATTTGGATTTGTGTTATTTGCCCTTGTTCTATGGAGCCGCTGTGCGCAGATTTCCACCTTTCAAACCGCAAGGACGACGCCGAAAGACGAGGGGGAGATCGGCCTGAGCCTCGGCGTAGCAGGTATCTCCGGAGGTTTTGGCACGAACGAAAGTTTTGCCCTTCCCAGCCTTGAAGTCTGGGGCCGGTATGGCCTTGGCCAGAAAACGGACCTTGGAATCAAAATCAGCACGGGCATGAGCGGGGTCATCGATGTCAAACAACAGTTGGTTGGAGACCAGGTTTCCAAATTTGCCCTGGCGGTCGGACCCGGCCTTGGATTACAGGGAGTAGTGCTGGACAAGGTGATCTTTCAGGCCCACCTGCCAGTGCATATGTCCTATCATCCAGGTGAGCGCACAGCCTGGTATCTGACGCCCAGGTATGTCTATCAGGGGGTGATTGGTGAAGGCGGTATCAATTATCTGGGAGCTTCCCTGGGTGTGCTGTTCGGAAGAAAAATCAAATTCGGACTGGAATACAGTTTTTCAAGGATCCTGGATAATGTCGCCGATGTCCCGAATGAATTTGCGGACGAAGACTTCGGAGCCAATCTGTATAATATTGGATTCGGTGTGAAATTTCCTATCAGGTAGCAATCAGAAGCCAGCAGTCAGTTAAATCGTTCTTTCCTGACCACTGACCACTGACCACT
>CAYOPD010000035.1:0-3999 GCA_964405735.1 uncultured Saprospiraceae bacterium
ACGACGATATCGCACAAAACATGAACGACCTGCCCGAATCACTGGTAAAAGCCGGATTGATCAAAGGAGGTGGATCGCTCACAGCCCTGCCGATCATTGAGACCCAAGCCGGTGACGTTTCGGCTTATATCCCGACCAACGTCATTTCCATCACCGACGGGCAGATCTTCCTGGAATCCGCCCTGTTCAATGCAGGGGTGCGGCCTGCCATCAACGTGGGGATCTCGGTATCTCGCGTGGGTGGTAATGCCCAGATCAAAGCGATGAAAAAAGTGGCGGGTACTTTAAAACTGGATCAGGCCCAGTATCGTGCACTTGAGGCTTTCGCCAAATTTGGCTCCGACCTGGATGCCGCGACCCAGGCCTCCCTCGAAAAAGGTAAACGGAACGTGGAGATCCTGAAACAACCGCAATACGCTCCGGCTCCGGTGGAAAATCAAATCGCGATCATTTACCTGGGCACCAATAACCTGCTTAATAACATTCCCGTGGAAAAGATCAGCGAGTTTGAAGAAATTTTTACCTCCAACCTGGAAAAAAGATATCCCGAAACCCTGAATGAACTCCGTAAAGGCCAACTCAGTCCGGACGGTGAAAGCAAGCTGAAAAGCCTTGCATCAGAACTGGCTGGTTTGTATCGTAAAAAATAATTCAACATGGCAGCCAATTTAAAGGAAGTAAGGGAAAGGATTAAATCGGTGATCAATACCCAGCAGATCACCAAAGCGATGAAAATGGTATCGGCTGCCAAATTGCGCAAAGCGCAACAGGCCATCGTCCAGATGCGGCCCTATACGGTCAAACTCAATGAGATCCTGGGCCATGTCATCGCGAGCCTGGGCGGAGATGCGGAATTTAAGCTGGCCAAAACCAGGGAAGTGAAGCAGGCCCTGGTGATTGTGATCACATCCAGCCGCGGTCTTTGCGGGGCTTTTAATACCAATATCATCAAAGCCGCCGTCAGCCTGATCAAAGAAAGCCACACGGAACATCGTAAGGAAGGCAAACTCAGTATCCTCTGTATAGGCAAAAAAGGATTTGATTATTTCAGAAAACATTATTCAGACTGCCAGATTATCGGTGACCATGTGCACCTGATCGAAGGTTTCAAGGCCGAACCCACCGACAAACTGGTGGAAAGCCTCATAGAGTCATTTGAAACTGCCCATTACGACCGGGTGCAGGTGGTTTACGGCCGTTTCAAAAATGCAGCTACCCAGTTTCCGACCGCAGAAGATTACCTGCCCGTACCGAAGATCAACCTGCCTCATACCGGAAAGAAAAAAATGAAAGCGGACTACCTGTTTGAGCCGGACAAACAAACCGTGCTGGAATCCCTGATTCCTGCCCTGTTGAAGATCCAGATGAAACGTTATATCATGGATACTTCCGCATCGGAACACGGGGCGAGGATGACGGCCATGGACAAGGCTTCGGAAAATGCCGAAGAATTGCTTAAGGAACTTCGGATCAATTACAACAAAGCCCGCCAGGAAACCATTACCAAGGAGTTGCTGGAAATCGTGGCGGGTGCGGCTGCCCTCAACGGTTGATCAGCGCAAGGCATTGATCACTCCGTCTTTGTTGGAATAAGTTTATCGCGGACGGAAAAGGGCCCTAAGCCTTATACCCATTCTGCTCGGCGTCTTTGTTAAACTATGTAAATTACAGGGCAGTAAAAGAGCGGAAAAATTCCAGCTTGATTTCAAAGAAGGCTGTATTATTGATCTAACTTTATATATTATTGTAATAGTTTACAAAATTCAATAGCATAATGAAATTTTTTATTTGTCTTTTATTGCTGCCATTGGTGGGCCTCAGGGCTCAACAGATCAGCAAGGATGAACTATTATTTCTCACGCCTCACTGGACCGGAGAACGGTTTCCTGACGGCAGGCCTAAAGTACCTGATGCCCTCTTGCAGAGAATGAAACTCGTGACCCTGGAGGAGGCCTGGGCCGTCTTGCGCAATGAAAATTACAAACACCAGTATGATGATGGCTGGCAGATGATCAATCCGGACAGCGTTTTGGTAGGCAGGGCGCTTACTGCCACTTTTATGCCGGGACGTCCGGACATCCAGCGGGTCATCGATGACCGCGGCCATAATAAGGACGGAAGGGTCAAATCGCAGAATACCTGGCCGATCGAATTATTGCAGAAAGGGGACGTCTATGTAGTGGATCAGTTTGGCGCCCATGAAGATGGTCCGACCATCGGGGACAACCTGGGGAATTCGATCTATACAAAAACAGGCAACGGCATCATTTATAACGGGGCGATCCGGGATATCAACGGCTTAAAAGAATTGGGCGGCTTCACCTCCTACTTCAGATCCTATCATCCTTCCCATCATTTGAATAATCCGGATGGAGAACTCAATACCACCCTGGTAGGGATCAATACCCCCACCCGGATTGGCAAGATCACAGTATTGCCGGGCGATGTAGTCCTTGGCCGTGATGGTGGTGTCATCATTATCCCTCCCCATCTGGCGGAAAAAGTGGTTAAAACTTCTGAAATCATCCGGTTACGCGACATGTTCAGCCATCAGCGGCTCCGTGAACAAAAATATACAGCCGGGCAAATCGATACCCGTTGGTCCGCGGAAATCGAAAAAGATTTTTCCCAATGGCTTAACGCGCACATGGATAAACTCCCCGTACCCAAAGAACAAATTCAGGAATTATTAAAGGCACGTACCTGGTAATGAAAAACAACAGAAGAAAATTTTTCGGGCAGGGCCTTGCCATGGCCGGACTTGCCGCCTCCCCCTGGCAAACTTTTGCGGACCGTTATACCCAGGCGGTCCGCAGGAATGAACAATATTCACTGCCCAGCGATATCAAAATCACCGATATCAAATGCGGCTATATCCGGGGAGGACACAGTCTGTTTGTAAAAATTTATACGGACCAGGAAGTATGGGGTTGCGGAGAAGGCGTGGATGCTACACCAGGGACCTACCACCTGGTCCAAATGATGGGTGCTCGCCTGAAAGGAAAAAGCCCGCTGAATGTTCACCGGCTTTTTGAAGACATCCGCCGATCAGGATTTTTTGAAGGTGCTCAATCCGGAATGTTTGTAGCTGTTTTGTCTGCAGTCGAATCCGCATTGTGGGACCTGGCCGGTAAAATCCTGGGACTTCCGATCTATCAGTTGCTCGGAGGGAAATTCAGGGACAAGATCAGGGTTTATTGTGATACCGCTCTATATCAGAACCGCCTCCCAAAACCGGAAGATTTTGCAGCTGCAGCTAAAAATGCCGTTGAGCTTGGTTTCAATGCCATCAAGTTTGATATTGATCAGGCCAATGATCCCAATAAATACGACCGTTACAACTGGACCGCCAGCCCCGCCGAATTGAAGAGGATGGTGGACCAGATCTCGGCTGCACGGCAAGCGGTCGGGCCCAATATCGATATCTGCGTAGATATGCATGGCCGGTACGATGTAACCACCGGGGAAAGGATAGCCAAATTGTTGGAGCCCCTCAATCTCATGTGGCTTGAAGAACCGGTCCCCGCGGAAAACCCTGAGGCGTATAAAAAAATCGCAGATTCCACCAGTACCCCGATTTGCGCCGGCGAAAATCATTATCTGGCTCATGGTTTCAGGCCTCTGCTGGAAATGAATGCAGTGGATATCGTGATGCCCGATCTCCAGAAAGCCGGAGGTTTGGGAGAGGGCCAACGCATCGCAAACCTGGCCAATCTTTATTATGTGCCTTTTGCCCCTCACATGGTGGCTTCCTTCCTGGGTGCCATGGCCTCCTGCCACTGTTGTGCCTCGGTGCCCAACTTCATGATCCTGGAATGGCAGATCTATTTCCATACCGATCCGATGTTTAAAGAAATCGTCAAATTCGACGGCCCGATGGTGGATAAAAGTTTTATCACCCTTTCGGAGAAGCCGGGAGTCGGAGTGGAGATCAATGAGGAAGGGATGAGGAAATACGCCCCGCCAGGCGTACCATTTTTCGAATAGACATTTCACGCC
>CAYOPD010000035.1:4099-37231 GCA_964405735.1 uncultured Saprospiraceae bacterium
CGCCAGGCGTACCATTTTTCGAATAGACATTTCACGCCGGGCGTACCATTTTTCGAATAGACATTCCACACCGTGCGTTCCATATTTCGAATAGACATACTGCCATTCTTTTGAGTAAAAATTCTTTGGACTTGTCTTCACTGACCCCGCCCACCTTTAGCCCCGGCAGGCTTGAAGTTTGCATCGATTTGTTCGGGCCGCAGGAACCACATCCACGCATAGGGAATTCCTTACTTTTGCCTCCTATTTAAAGCAATTGACAACAAGACCGGATGCGTGACATTACCATTCATATTACGGACCGTGAATCGGTTACACACGATATTGAAGTGCCTCCGGATATCGAACTGAGCCTGATGGAACTGTCTAAAGCAAATGACCTTCCGGTGGAGGGGACATGTGGTGGAATGGCTCTATGTGCAAGTTGCCATATGTATATAGACAGCGACCATGAATTACCTCCTCCTTCTTACGATGAAGTGGTCATGCTGGATCAGGCTTTTTTTGTCGAAAAAAACAGCAGGCTGGGTTGCCAGATCAAGATAAATAAACATCTGGACGGGCTCCGGGTCACCCTGGCTCCGGTGGCTGTATGATTCAGTCAATCAGCGTCCGGGGTAGATTTTTTAAGAATACGGGATCTACATCCAGGCCAAGTCCGGGAAGACCCGGACAATGGATTTCATTGGAGTTCTTGTATTCGACGCCCCCGGTGACCGGGTCTTCACTCAACATCAGCGGGCTGTCCATGTCGAAATAAATGATGTGGTCTCTTGCCAGGGCGAGGTGAGCGAGGGCTGTAATACCCAGCCGGCTTTCGCTGAAACAACCCACCTGGCAGGCAATTCCACCAACCGCGGCAAGGTCAAGGATTTTTAAAGCTTCCAGGATACCCCCGGATTTGCCCAGCTTGATGTTGAACTGGCTGCAGGCCTGCATGTAGATCAGGCTGACCGCATCGTAAGCGTCAAAAAGGGATTCATCGGCCATGATGGGAATCGGACTCGAGCGGTTTACGGCCTGCAGGCCGGTCAGGTCTTTGGCGGCAACGGGTTGTTCACAATGTTCGATATCCAGGTGCCGGATGGCCTTCAACACACGAAGGGCACTGGCCGGGTCCCAGCCCTGATTGGCATCTATTCTCAATTTGATTTGTGCTCCCGTAGCTTCCCGGACAAGGGCCATTCGTTCAATATCTTCTTCAGGGTCTTTGCCTAGTTTTATTTTAATTTCAGTAAAACCCTGTTCGGCATAAGCGCGGGCTGAAGCGGCCATTTCTTCCGGCCGGGCGATGCCTACGGTCATGTCTGTCCGGAGGAGCTTTTGTTTGCCATTCAGATATTGATAAAGTGGGCGGTCCTGCAGCCGGGCCTGTATATCAAACATGGCCATGTCAAAGGCGCTCTTGATACAATAGTTGAAAGCAAGGCTTTTGTTGATCCTCTTAATATTTTCCTCCAGGTCCGTTGCGGGTAAACCAATCAGGCTCTTGGCAATCTCTTTTCCGATCATCATCTGGGTGTCCCTGGTTTCCCCCTGGATGGTCTGGTACGGACTGGCTTCGCCCCATCCATAAACTTCAGGATCTTCGCATTGAATATGGACCAGCACATTCCGTGCATGGGTGATGGTTTCCAACGAAATGACAAAAGGCTTTTTTAACCGGATATCAAAAGGATACAGGGTGATTTTCCGGATCCGGCTTGCATGAGATGCCAAGGACTAAGGGGTTTTAAATTTAAATCGGGACACGATGAACCAGAAATTTTGGAACGGGGTCATAAAAGATCCTTCACCAGCAGAAGGGGCATCGTGGGAAACTCTTCTGCCGCTTTTGGGAATTGATCGCTTACTACAAATCCCGCGTGCTGGAAAAGAGAGTTCGCCGCAACCAGTTTGGAATGGCTTTGGGCAAAAAGCGCATTGACACCCATTTCTTTTCCGGCGGCAATGGCTTTATGGAGCAGGCTGGTGCCCACATACCGCCTGCGGTAATTTTCATCCACCCAGGTGTGTACGATTTCACAAAACCGAAAACTTCTGCGGATAAGGCAGGTGCAACCGATGATCGATTCTCCCCAATGGGCAAAATAAACCTGGGCCTGGTTTTTTGTGATGTGTTCGTCAATATTCAGGATAAATTCGTCGAGGGCATCGATATTAAAATACCTGCCTTTAAACTGGTTCCAGAAATTCTGCAACAGTATTTTACCATTCGTCACTTCTTCAAAAAGGGAGATCTGGACATTACGCAGGTCGGCTCTTTTTTTCTCCTTTTTGATCCGCTGGAAAAAACTCTTTTTTTCCAGGGAATTGTTTAGGGATTCAATATTGAGCCAGAGATCAGGAGCGATTTCTTTCACCCAGCTGTTCGTGGCATCCTGCACGGCTTGCCAGGCTGGTTTTAATTCATTCATCAGTTGCTTCGCTTTGTCGGTGACTTTGATGAATCGTTTGCGTTTATCGTTGCGGTCTGTCATTTCCCGCACCAGGCCGTGTTTCATCATCTGGTTTACGGTGTAGACCACATCGGGATGCGTTTTGTTCTGAAGCTCGGCGAGGTCGGTGATGGTATAGGCATGATCGTCATCGTTGAAAATTTGAAGGATGGCATGCCACCGGTGCGGAATATCAATGCCCAATTCATGATAAACCTTCATTTCTTCTTCAATCAAATGGTCGGCAAACTGCCTCAACCTGTTGTGCAGTGAGCTTATTTTTGGGGTCATGTTTCTGTGAAAAATCCAAGTGAAAAATACATTTATAAATCGGATTTTTTGGCTTTTTCTTAATTTTCAATGAAGAACGCGCTCAAACCTGCTCCTTACATGTGTGCCAAACTTTCTGAAATCCTGGACAACGAAAGGAAAAGCGCATTTGTCGGAAGGGATGCTGAACTCGGCCTTTTCCGGTCCGTATTAAAAAAAGAGATACCCGTCCTGTTGTTGTATTTATATGGCCCGGGCGGACAGGGCAAGACGACCCTGATGAAAAAATGTATGGATTTGTGCACCCAGGAGGGGATCCCCTATATCCATCTCGATGGGCGTGAAATCAACGCCCATCCCTCCAGTTTTACCGAAGCCCTGCATACCCGCCTTCAATTGAGGCCCTTTGAAAATATTTTTGAAGCAATGGAAAAACTGCAGGAAGGCCACGTGCTGTTTATTGATACCTTCGAAAAATTGAACCCGATCGACGACTGGATAAGGCAGGATTTTTTACCCCAGTTGCCTGCTCATTTTTCCACCCTGATCCTAAGCCGAAACCCGCCGGGCACATCCTGGGCCATCGATCCCGGATGGAAAAAATACATGAAGGTGGTCCAGGTCCGCAACCTCAGTCCGGTTCAGTCCAGGCAATTCCTGGTTAAAAGGAACCTGCCGGAAAAGGTAATTCCGCAGGTATTGGAGTTTACCCATGGCCACCCGCTGGCCCTTTCTGTGGTAGCTGATCTTTTCGACCTGCATCCCGGGCAGGATTTCAGCCCGGATCGGAGCCCCGACCTGATCAAAACCCTTCTTGAACTTTTTGTACAAAATGTGCCGGGCCCGGCCCATCGGGCAGCCCTTGAAATCAGTTCACTGGTTCATGTCACCACCGAATCCCTGCTCCAGGAAGCTCTGGGCATGGAACAAATCCAGGGTATTTTTGACTGGCTCCGCAATTTGTCTTTTTTTGATAAAAATGAGGCTGGAATTTTCCCTCACGATATTGCCCGTGAAGCACTCAGCAGGGATGTCAAATGGAGGAATCCGGATTGGTACAACAGCCTCCATGAAAAGATCCGCAATTATTATATACGCAAACTGAACAACACCGCCTACCAGGCTCAGCGCTATGTTCTGTTTTCATTGATCTACCTGCACCGGCTCAATCCCATGGTAAAACCGTTTTTCGACTGGCAGGAAAACGGATCTTTCTGGCAGGACCAGCTCAAAGAAAATGACATCCCGGTGCTTCGTGCCCTGGTGGGGAAGATGGAAGGCCCGGAAGCTGAACAATACTTTAATTATTGGGTAAGGCATTCGGCTGCTGAAACATGGGTCTACCGGAATCCAAAATCAGAACCGGTCGCTTTTTGCCTTAAAATAGATATACTTAAACTGAAAGAACAGGATGGAGAGGCAGACCCAGCAATAAAAAAAGTGGCTGATCATATCACGGCCCGGATGAATCCCAGGCCGGGAGACCTGATCATCGCCTTCCGCTTCTGGATGGCGGATGGGTCTTACCAGGGCGTGTCCGGACTTCAAAGTGTTATTTTCCTTTCCATCGTTCAATATTATTTCACTCCCGGGCTGTCGGTCAGCCTGCTGGCCTGTGCGCATCCGGAGTATTGGAAAAGTGTTCTTAATTACGCCGACCTCGCTCATGCACCGGCCCTTGATTTTGTCTCGGATGATATTCCTTTTGGATGGTATTTGCACGACTGGCGCAAAAGGCCTCCCCTGGCCTGGCTGGATTTATTGGGAAAACGGGAAGTGGAACTGGTGGATCAGTACGATGAAGCAAGCACGGAGGCGGTATCCATGTTGGTCCTGAGCGAAGAGGAGTTTGAGGATTCCGTGCAGCAGGCAATTAAATATTATCACCAGCCAGACCAGTTGCTGGGTAGCCCCCTGTTGAAGTCCAGGCTGGTCTTCCGAAAGGCCTTGCCGGAAATGAAGGACCTGGATAAATTAAAAATCCTGAAATCCTGTATCGACCAGGCGCTGAAAGAAATTGAAGGCTCACCGGTTGACGGTAAATATCACCGGGTGCTTTACCGGACCTTCATCAATCCGGTCGGATCCCAGGAAAGGGTGGCTGATTTTCTAAATATGTCTTTCAGCACTTACCGCAGATACCTGAAAACCGCACTGGAAAAACTGGTGAAACTGCTCTGGAATATGGAAATGGAAAAAAACTGAAAAAGGAGACATTGCCATGCTTCGGGGCAGCCCACTAACCCGCTGAAAGTCGGTATGCGGCTTTTCTCAATACCCATTTCCAGACGGGGCCATCCTCTTCATCCGTGACCGTTGAATCATATACAAACTTGTTTTTAATGAGGAGGTGGTTGGAGGCATTAAGATCGGGCAGGGTATGGGCGCATATCAGGCATACCTCCTCATGTTGAAAAGCTTCATGAACCAGCGCGCCAATGGCCTCATGGGCAAAACCCATGTTATGGAAGGCACCCGCGATTTCATATCCGATTTCCACCACCCCTTTCTCATCAGGCCCGCCTTTGAAGCCACCCTGTCCGATATAAGTTTGTTCCGGTTCCCAGAGGAAGGCAAAACTTACCCAGGGAAAGTCTTGTTTTTCCTTTGAAAGAGATGCCCTTGTGGCCTGGAAGGAATCTGGAAATTCAGTGAAGGGCTGCGGCAACCGGTACCCGGTGCAGGCCAGAAATCCCCGGCTGCCCGACAGTATGGCCTCCAACCAGTTTTCAGTAAAAGGCAATAATCGAAGCCGTGTGGTAATCAATTGATTTTCTGATCTATGCGGAATCATAAACTATTGAATAAAAACTGGGCAGGGAATGAATAAGGGGATCCACCATTTTACCCTCAATTTTACAATACGAATTTAACCAAACTCTGTTTTAAACCACATCCGTAACCCATGAAGCCCGATCCGATCCAAAACCAATCTTTAATCAAGGGGCCCGCCGTCATCGAAGCCTGGAATTCACGGAACAAAGCCCAAATTTTTTCCCTGTATTCCAATGATTTTGTACGGGAAGACCTGGGCACCAACAAACAATATTCCGCCGATGCAGTGAGCCAAATGCTGGACCTGTACTGGAGTGCTTTTCCCGACCTGCATTTTGATTTGGAAGATGAAATTTCGGGCGACCAGGGTAAGACCGTGGTGATCTGGAAAGCGAACGGCACCCATAAAGGCCCCTTTATGAATATCCCGGCCACCAACCGTCATATTGAATTTTTTGGAATATCCATTCTCCATGTGAAAGGGGATAAAATCGACAAGGTCCTGTACAGCTGGGATGAAGCATCGATGCTTCGTCAAATGGGACTGTTGCCAAACCTGCATTAAATAAAAAGCCGGCGGATACTTCAACCCCCCGGCTCTATTCGAAAATCAAAATGCATTTAGTTTCTGAGAATCATTTTTCGTGATGCATTAAAAAAGGAACTTTCAAACTGGTAGAAATAAACGCCCGGTCCGGGAAAATCCCCTTGTTCGAGCCGGATCTCCTGGTATCCGGAATTCCATTCCTTTTCTATCGTTTTGATCAGCATGCCCTTAACATCGAGCAGGTTCAGTTTCCCCCTGCCACTTTCCCGGAGGCTGATTCCAATGACCGTACCTTGTGAAAATGGATTGGGCAAATTCTGAAACAACCGTTGTTCCGGCAGGGCCAGTTTGCCCGAAGTGGATTGGAATTGCAAGGACAGGTTATTTATTTCACCATGGCCTTCATAACTCTCGGCAACTGTGTGGCTGGAATTGATCCAAATGGATTCGCTCAGTTTCAGATCATTCAAAGCTTTAAAACGAAGCAGGAAAAGAGTTTGGCCGGCAGCTATGTCAATTGACCGGCTATGATGCCAGCTGAAAGTGAGGTTTTTCTGGTCCAGCCATCGTTGACCTATGTTTTCAACCGTAATGGGAAGCCCAGCCGCAACGATGCCCAGGTAATCCATCCCTTCGAAATGAAGGGTACCCTGGAATCCGGATATTCCACTGAAGTTTGGTGAACTCAGCTCAACATCTATCCACTCGCCCCGCCGGACCTGCTTATCGGATATGGTGAAAACCAGGCCATGACCGGAGCCCCTGATTTCCGTGCCTGCGAAGGAATGGGGTGAGGCGGTGCCATTTATATCCCCCACTTTTATCCCTATGAAATCAATCAGGGTATCCTGCCCTGTCTTCAGAGCCACAGCCTGTGGATAATCAAACGGATGAGACGGAACATTGAAATCATGATTTGCCGGAAGGAATCTCCAGCTTTCTCCGGACGGAAGCTGGTCGTAAATACCCAGTATAAGCTTGCGCAGTTCGACCAGGTCCAAGACATTGATATCTTTATTTTTATCCACGTCGGCTGCAATCCATTTATAAGGACTGGTAAACGGCCTTTCGCCTTTGATGTGTTTTTCGATCAATAAAAGATCGAGGGTGCTTACTCCGTTCATCGGGTTGTCGTCCCGGCGGGCGCTGACCTGCATGGAATCAGCGGCCTTGATATCAGGAAAATGATATAATCCGTCCGGTCCCGTAGTCTTCCGGACCAGGTGGCTGCCGCTGGCCAGCAAGGTGATTTCAGCGTGTTCCACCGGTTCCTTTTCCTCGGTGGCCAGGCGGCCTTTGATGGAAACCAGGCCTGGTGAGATTGAAGTATCCGGGCAGGCACCACCGGGGATTTCCCCATTATCCTGCAGAAGAATATAAGTCTTGCAGGCTTCCGTGTTTCCGGCCAGATCGGTCACCCAGATCTCCACCGGCAGGGTTGACTGTTTTCCATCCGGAATATCCGTACAGCTAAAGACGCGGGAGGGTTTGGTACCTCCAGGGTCAAAACTGAACTTCAATTGTTGCGAGGCCGTACAATTGTCGTAGCTGCCGCGGTCCAGATCGGAAGCCCAGACTTCAATGGCTCCCGTACTGGGCATGATCACGGTGATCACCCCATTGAGGCAGTAGGGGGTTGGGGCTTTGCAATCCCGTATTACCATCCTGCTGATGCATTCGTTTTTATTGCCGCATTGGTCGTAGGCGGTTATTTTAATGGAATATTCACCGGTAGCAAAGGACCCGGAAATACTTGCAACTCCTTTTCGGATTTCGTCATTAAATATTCCGTCGTGATCATGGTCAAAGGCAAGGTCAAACCAGAGGTTGGTGGCACAATGATCCGAAGCAACCAGGGGAATATCCACCGTTGCGATGCATTCCGGGCCTGAAAAACAAAGGGTGGTATCCATACAAATTAGCTGGGGCGGGGTATGGTCAATAATTTTGATCACCTGGATATACCGGATGATCCCATCTCCATTGTCTTTGAGATTTCTGAAGACGCAGAAACGGTCGTTTTCATTTGCTCTCAGCCGGTCATCGACAATCACGTCAGGATCGTGGTGATGATTGTTGGGCTCGTACTGGCAGGCGTCTATAACAGTCCAGGTGCGCACGATTTTAAAACAGGCTCCTTCCACCGTTTGAAAGGTATCATCCTGGAACTGGACTGCAGGTTGTTCACAATCCTGATCGGAGATCAGGGGCCTTCCGGCCAGGTCCGGGTGGGCCAAGGAAAGGTCCGTACATTCGATCTCCCGGTCCTCAGGAAAAAGGACCTCAAAATCGCTTCGGTGCCTTAGCCTTATTTTCTGGCTACAGGTTGTTGTATGTCCGCATTTGTCCTGAATGGTCCATACTCTTTCCAGCCAACCCTCTCCGCAACCATTGATCTTACCTTCGTCTTTAAACGAAACCGTGTCAATAAGGCAATTGTCGGAAATCCTGAACTCCCCGGCTGCCAGTGGCCGGTAAGGGTTGCGTTTATCCGTCAATACCGGATGATAGAATAATTGTTTGGGATCGGGTTTGTGGATGGTATCGTAACGGTCAAGCTCCAGCCAGGCCCTGCAATAAATCGGAGACCAGCCATCCTTATAATTGTATGACCGGCAGGACGTATCCGGGACTTTGTGTTCGTCATGGCTTGCCTTGAAACTTCCACCATAATAGCCGTAAACCGTGTTTTGGCCGTTTCGGGTAATTTCTCCCGGATATATGTTATATTTTTCGCTACCGTCCGGACAAAAAGCCGAGGCGGAAGCCCAACCGGCAGGAATACCATCGCAATAGACTTCGAGATCGGGCAGCGAGTCACATACCGGTTTTTGTTTGTCGTCAGCCAATACCTGGACCATGCAGTCATTGAATAAGCGGGGTTGGCAAACCACCGGTGCTGAGAAATTGCCCAGGAGGGTATCACAGGTCCTGGATATCCAGACCGACTCGTAAAAATTGGCCTGGAATGCATTCATAGAGTTGAATTTATTCACCAGGTTGAGTTTGCATCCCAAGGGGGCTTTGACCGTGCAGTCTTTGGACGACCCTGATCCATTTCTGAATGCCTGGTTAAAAATCACCCGGTAGCGCCAGGATGTGTTGTAACAATACCAGGCATGTGGGCTGCAGGGGAAGACATGGGGATCGTACTTCGGCAGGCCGCAGGCTTCATACACCCTCAGGACGACCTGGCGGCTGCCGCAAGAATTGAGCTCGAGTCTATCGCTGAAGACGTAGGAATTGACCCAATCCTCCAGGTAAGCATCGTACCAGCCTTTGTATTTCAGGTATTCATTTTTCCCACATTGGATCCTAAGCGAATCAAAAAACGATTTACGGGCCGCTTCGATCTCATCCATATACGCAACCGCGAAATGCAGGTCCTGGCAACAATTGTCATGGCTTCCATTGTCCAGGTCTTTAGCTTCAATGCTGCCCCAGCAGGAATCCGGGTCCAGGGTAATCTGAGTAACGGCTTTGCAGACCGGGTTGGGCGGAGTGATGTCGCGGACATTCACCACGACCGAATCACGCGTATACCAGTTGCATTCATCTACCATTTGGAGATAAACCTTCTGTTCGGCTCCTGCCGGAATCCTGATCCTGGCCGGCAGGGGGCCGGTGACTGTCCTCGCTTTGATGGAATCCAGAGGGTCAAAATAGGTGATCGTATAAGAATAGGTGACCGGGCTGCAGTCGGACACTTCGGGTTTTTGCAGTTCCAGGTAGCCGGCGCATTCGTGTGGATCCGCATTAAGCCAGACATTCCGCGGGAGGGAGGTCACAACAGGCGGGGTAGTATCTTCGAAGGCGATGGTTTGGGTACACGCTCGTTCCTTTCCGGTGCAATGGTCCCCGATGATCCAGGTGCGGACTATTTTGTAACCCGGGCCGCAGAATTCCTTTCGCTGGTCTTTGTACGTGACAAATACCTTGCAGGTGACCCCGCCTGGCCAAAGAGGTATGCCATCAATGGTAGGCATACCACTCACCAACGGATGGATGATGTCGGAGGTGTCTGAACAATCAAACAAAGTATCCCGGGGACAAACGATCTCCATCAGGTTGATTCTCCGGATATAATAGTTTTTGTCGCAAGTGATCGCATTTTTCCAGGTGTCGCTGGCAGTAAGTGTCCGGGTATAAATCCCCTGGATCTCCCGGCCCGAGCAACCAAGGTCTTGCCAGGATTCACCAGTCAGCCTTACCGGAGCGGGTCCGCTGCAATTGTCCATGACGGGTCCGGGCAGAGGCAGGGAGCTGATTTGCGTGCAATAAACCGTATCGGGTGAACAATCGAGGATTGGTGGCGCTTTATCTTCAATAGCGACTTTACCCCAGCAGGAGTTTTTGCCGCAGGCAGGCAGGGAGATCGAATACGTGAGGGTCTGGCCCAGGTATTCACGTCCCACACAATTGGAGGGAAGTGGCTTGCCCTGTGAGTCGTAAAGCGTAATAACATAAAACTCATCCGGAAGCAGGACGCCGGTCAGGAGTTCACTGGCTTTGAAACAATGGCCGCAACCCGGATCTGCTTCCACGGATGCATTGGTTTTGTTGACACAATTGAGCGGTGGACATATCAATATAATCGCCGGATCATGGTCATCTTCATCCTGGCCAAGACGGCTATCTCCCCAAATGTTGTCATCATCGGAGGTGCCGGGTATTCCACCGGTATCGTTTGACTTAATATCATCTGCCTTGCTATCCAGGTCATCCAACAATTTTAATGTGGTGTCTCTGGCTTCCGTGATCTCACAGATGTTGATCAGTTTTCCCTGGACATTCTGGCTGAGGCGAATGGTAAAACAGATTTGAACGCTGTCTCCCGGTAGAAGTCCTCCGGCGGGCAGTCTTTGATTGGCCCGGCTCAGAAAAATGCGGGAATTGCCATTTTGATCGTTTATCCAACCGGGCGTCTCAATCACACAGCCGGCATCCGGAAGATAATCGATGATTCCAATGCTGTCCACCGGACCATAGCCCTGGTTAAATATCGTGAAGCAGTATGGGACAAGACCTCCGGGATGGGCCATATTGGGTTCCTGGTTTCGCTGAAAAGTTTTTTTCAAGGCGAGGTCCACAAAACAAATGGGTGTGGTCACCTGGAAGGCACAACTGTCCGTATTTCCACATAGATCCGATATTTTGTATTTCCTGGTTACCAGCAGTATCCCTCCCAGGTTTTCAATACTTTCTCCAATGAACATGAAACTAGCTGAATCGATGCCGCAGGCATCCGATACCTGGCCGCCGTGAACCAGGAAGGAATCCAGTTCAAAATCGATGGGCCCAATACAATCTACCCGGATGTTTGGCGGGCACTGGATAAACGGGGGGGTATTGTCTGCAAAACTTACGGTATCTGAACGATAGATTGAATTATTGCAACTGTCCGTGGCTGAAAAGGTCCAGACGACCTTATAGGTGCCGGGGCAAAGGCTATCGATCACGACACTGTCCACGGACACTGCGGTCGGGCCATTGCAATTGTCGGTAGCCCCGGGTATTGTGACGGTAAACGCGTCATCCCAGTTCAATGAAATGGTATTGGATTGACCGGTCAGGACTGGAGGTTCATCATCGTAGACGGAAATGGCCTGGATGCACCGGCTGGTATTGCCACAAGCATCCGTGGCCTGGTAAATCCTGAATATGGTTTTTTGGTTTGGACAAGATTGGTCAGCAATGGAATCAAGAATATGCAGGATATCGGGACTATTCCCACAATTATCGGATGCCACGACCAACCCGATATTTACCGGAGGAACATCGGCGCTGCAACTGACGGCGGTGTCCTGAGGGCAACTGATTTGCGGCGGGGTCTGATCATGGACCCGAATGGATTGAATGCAGCGGGCCAGATTGCCACAGGCGTCGGTGGCTTCATAGATGCGTAAAATGGTTTTGCGGTTCGTACAAATTTCCTGCGTGACGGAATCCTTTAAATGTACGACCAACAGTCTTCCGCCACAGTTGTCCGCGGCAGAAACAAATGCCGTATCTGGCTCGGGCACTTCGCCCATGCATGAGACCGTGGTATCAGACGGGCAGGTTATCACCGGCGGTAGGGTATCCCTTACGGAAATCACCTGGATGCACCTGCTGGAATTTCCACACAGATCCGCTGCGCCGTAGATGCGGTAAATGATTTTTTGATGGTTACAGGCTTCGTTTTCAATGGAATCCTTGATGAAGACCGCGTTCAATACGCCATCGCAATAATCTGTAGCAATGACAGCCCCGATTGGATCTGGTGTCGGGATTTCCGATTCGCAGCTTAACTTCAAACTGTCCGGACAATCAAATGCCGGGGGCAGTGTATCCCTTAAAGTAATGACCTGGACGTACCTGGTGAAGTTTCCACATCCATCGGTGAGCGTGAAAATCCGATGCAGGGACTTCTCATTAATGCAAATGCTGTCTGCTACGGAGTCACGGACGGTCTTGATACGATCTCCCCTGGAACAGCTGGATAAGATTTTAATGGAGGCCGTATCGGCTAAAGGGACTTCCAGGAGGCATTGGTAACTCGTATCTCTTGGACCTGAAATCAGGGGTTTGCTGGTGTCATAGACCCTTATGTATTGAGTGTCTGTAACCGCATTGTGACAAGAATCCCGCACGGTCCAGATCCGGTAGATGGTATCCAATGAAGTGCACCCTGGCCTGACGATGTCCTGGGTGGTAATTTCAAGAATTCCGCAATTGTCTGCGACCTCTGAGATTATTCCCAGGTTGTTTACAGAAGTATCGGCAAAACAATTTGCATCCAAAAATAGGGTGGTGTCCGGGGCAGGTGAAAAGGTCGGAAATACCAAATCGATATAAATAAATTTCTGATCACATTGTGCCAGGTTATTACAGGAATCCCTTATAGTGTAAGTTCGCACCACCGTTGTGAGGCAGTTTAAATTCTGCACGGTGGATTCGCCCAGGTATCCCCACGAGGCAGTATCAAGCGAACAATTATCTGAAACCGATCCTCCCATAGCCACCAGACCCTGGGAAAATTCTGAAAAGTTGGAAAAGGGTAACGGCAATGTGCCTTCATCACAGGGAACCAGGGTGGGAGGACATACAATAGACGGTGTCGTATTGTCGTTTATGACCAATTGATGGGTGCAGGAATCCTGTCCGCCACAGGAATCCCGGATGGTGTATATGCGTTGAATGGTTCTTGGACAGAAAGGGAAAACAACGACTTCTCGCGATAAACCAAAACTACCCGTGTCAATACCACAATTGGAATTGACCACACCTCCAGCGGCTACAAAGCCGGCGTACGAAGAAAAGGGAGGATCTTCATCCTCGGGGCACATGGAGACGATTGCCGCCGGACAGCTGATGCTTATGGTTTGCTGGCTATTGGCCCTGGACCCTTCTGTTTGCCCGGTTGGCCATAACAGCCCCGTCATTAAAAAGTAAAAAAAATAATAAATAAACAACAACAGGTCCATGCAGCTTGATTTTCCGAACGAAAATCACATCACAATAAGCATGCCACATATTATTAAAAAACATAATATGTTAGATCGTTTGTGAAACTGGTGTAGGATCAGCCGGTTTAAGATAAATTCAGTACCTCCAGGATTTCAGATCCGCTCCGGCGGGTGCCCGGTACTGAATTTCCGAGGTCCATTTGGGTATAAAATAACGGTGGTATCTGAGCCTGGATATCGCATTGGGCTGGGTCTGGTCCCCGTTCCAGCAATGTTCGGCACGGTCGCCGTAATCGACTTCACCGTCATAATAGGGGTCAGAAGTGGATTCGAGAAATTCTTCGGCAAGATAGACGGCATTGTTGAGGTAGTAGTTATCCATATCCCCGCAATAAAGATGGATCCGGCCTTTCCATTTTTCTCCGTTCTTTTTCCAGTCCCTTTTAAGGATATAGGATAAGTCATAGTTTTCCTTCCAGAAGGCAGCTACCGAAGGATTGATTTCCCCGGTTTTTTTATCGAAAATCCGCTCAGGGTAACCCTCCTTGCCCTGCGGGGAATAGGTGGCCTCCCAAATGTCCCATTGGTCTCCGCTCCGGCTGCGGGTACCCAGCACCAGTTCCCTTTGATTCATATCTTTCACGGTAGTGGAGATCTGCCCCAGGTGATTGCGTACGCCCGGCCTGAGCATTTTTTTGAAGATGCCCTCGTAGTAATAGGCATTTTTATCTTCATACAAATTGATCAGGCCATAGGCCCTGAAATCAATGGGATCAGGGCAAGCCGCATAACAGCCGTTGTATTCGTCCGGATAAAAGACCTGCACAGCAAGGGCTTCCCATCCACCCGTGGAACCGCCATAGGTAAACCGCGCCCAACCCTGGCCGATCCCCCTGAATTTGTTTTCAATGTGCGGAATCAGTTCGTAGGTTATGGCATCCCCCCAGGGGCCCTGGCTCGCACTGTTTACGGCATAGCTGTCATCATAATACGGGGTTGGATGCTGAATTTCAATGGCCAGGACCCTTGGAAAACCGGGGCCGGTCCATATTTTGTAAAAATCATGGGCCTCCTGTTGCTGAATGAGGTTGTATCCATGCAGTTTAAACCTTTCGCTGTAATCGGGTTTAAGGCTGCTGTCCGGGGGCTCTGTCCTGAAGCCATTAAAATTGTGGGGGAAATGCCCATGGAAAATCGCAAGGGGGTATCTGACTTCAGGGTGATCATCAAAACCTTCGGGGAGCAGCACATGGGCGCCAAGGAACATGGGCCTTCCCCAGAAAGCAGACAGCAATTTTGATTGAATCCGGATGTGTTTGATGTATTTGGTGTCTTCCGGCTGAAGGATAGGAGGTACTTTATTTTTGAGGGTGATTTTAAATCGTTGTGCCCCAGCCGCCTTGATTTCAATGAGAACGGGTTGGCTATATAGATTTCCGGGCGCCCGGTTCCATTGCTGGCCTTCGCCGCGGTCCATGGGCAATTTCACCTTATGTCCGGTACTCAGATTAAAGGTTTCATAAAGATGGACCATCGCCTGGGCGTAATATTTACCGGCTGGAATTTCATTCAGGGAAGAAATGGGATATCCCAATACGGAACCATCGATGGTGACCACTTTTCCTTGCATCCAGGCATCGACATCCCTTCCAAAAAGTTGCTGGGTCCTCAAACCGTCGTTGACCTGAAAACGGGGTTCCGCGGTGGAGTCGCGGGAAAGGATCAACAGGAGACGTCCCTGAATTTCTCCCGGATTTAATGCCGGATCCAGGTGGAATTCAAAAACTGGATTTTTGACCGGGGGGGCTTCATGGTTCTGAGAAAGAATTTGGCTCAAGCCGGCCAGATAGAAAAAGAAAAGAAGGATTTGCATGGCAATATTGAAAAGTGAACAAGAAAAATGGATCTTATAGGAGTAAAATAAAGATAAAAAGTTTCACCAGCCTTGCCAAGGCCCGGGGGGTAATTCCGGATCTTGTTACAAAAGCCAAAGATTCCTGCAAAGGGTCATTCACCCGGCCCGTTCTAACGGACCACAGTGAGGTTTCCCTGAAGCAGGCGGGTGGATTCGTCAGCAAACCGGACCCTGGCCAGATAAACATATACGCCGGAAGGCACTGGTTTTTGTCCGGTATTCCCGTCCCATCCACCCGACCAGTCACCCGGTACCGCATCTTTGATTTCAAATACCAGGGATCCATACCGGTCGAAAATGCGCAGGTACTCGATCCTCTCGAGTTCAGGTCCGTAAAAGGTGAATTTCCCATTGGCTCCAACTCCCGCATTCGAAGGAAGATATAGAATATTGGGCGCAAATACACGGAAAGCGGTATTCAGCCGCAGGGTGAATTTATCCTCCGCGATGCAACCTGCCCAACTTTCAAGTTCAACCCTGACCGTCAGATCTTTCCTGGGGATGAGGGTGACTGTTTCACAATCAGAACACAGGACATCGGGGCCGGCAAACCAGCGGATGGATTTGATTTCGGCTTTTCCCAGATTGGTCATTGCCTTGAGCTGAATGGAATCACCAAATGAAAGCAAGCTGTCCGTTCCGGCATGGAATTGGATGGCTTGAGGATTGGCCAGGCTGGTGCCCTTTTCCGTGAAACAGCCATGTCCGTCCGTAATCTTTATAACATAATTTCCACCCGGCAGTTGGTTTGCAGTGAATCCCTGGATGGGTTTTCCATTCAGTTGGAATTGAAAGGGCGGCTTGCCGTTTAAGCCCGACACGGCTATCGATCCATTGGCTTGTCCCTGGCAGGCCGGGTTGATCGCAGTGATATCAAAAGAAACCGGAGGATTGACGGTAAGTCGGGTGAATACCAGGCTATCACAACCCTGAAGTGTTTTGAGTGTATCCTGATAATCGCCGGAAAGCCGGTATTCCGAGGAGCCCACGGTGAGTCTGGAACCCGCACAAATGGTATCCACCCTCTGTCTCCTGATCAATTCTTTCTGTCCAACTTCGACCCTCGCTTCCACCTTGCAAAAAACCTGGTCGGTGACGGTCACCAGATAGGACCCGGGATTGAGCCGGGAAATCCGCTCACCGGTATCTCCGGTATTCCAGAGATAGGAGTATCCACCGGCTCCTCCAAAGGCATTGACTTGAGCGTAACCATCCATGGAAACAGCACAGTATGCATGGCTGGAAACCCTTGTAAGCGCAAGAGGGGGATTCTCCTTGAGCTCAATGGAATCATTATGAGTGCATCCGGCCCGGTCGATGATGGACAGCTTGTATATTCCTGCGGCAAGGTTGGACTGGATGGTATCGGAATTCCCGTTCGACCATTTGAAGCTGTAGGGTGACAGGCCCCCTGAAGGATTTATATGAAGGCTGCCTGTACTATCGCCATAACAGTTGATGTCTTTTTTTTCAAATCGGACAGACAGGGCAGGGCCTATGCGTATTTCCGCAGACACGGAATCCAGGCAACCGGCACTGTCACGAACCATCAATTGATGAAGTCCGGTTGTTTTAATCCAGGTATTTTGAGTTTTTGAACCATTGGTCCACCAGAACTCCATGGGTCCAATGCCTCCGGTGACCATACCCCGAAGCAGGATCGAATCACCGGCGCAAGCTTCCAGGGGGCCATCGGCTCCGATGCGGATATCAGGCCCTGTATGGCGTGTATAAGCCCTTTCAATCAGCCCGCAACCTGCCGAACGGGCCTGAACAGTGTAGGATCCATTGACCAGATGAATGAATATGCCGTGGGCATTGCTGTCAATCAATAACCCCGATTCCGAACGCAGGTAAAACATTTCCATGATGAGGGTGTCTCCTGAATAGGACAAACCGGATGAAAGGTTATTGCAGGCAAAGGCATTGACCACCTGGAAACGGGTGGAATCGCAGCCTTCACTGACCGGTATCGTATATTCACTGGTGCAGGTCCAGGTTGATCCGCACGAATCCCGGATGGTGATGGTTTTTTTTCCTGATCCGGACAAATTCATGGACACGGCCTTTTCAACCTGTTGAAATCGTTGAACCGGCGTGCAACTGGTACATTCGACAGTAAAGGATTGTTTTTTCCAATAGTTGTTTTGGGTAATCTCCAGCGTCAGGCTATCCTGGAGTTCGCAGGTGGGAGCGGTTTTGAAACTAAAATCATCGCGGTAACGGTACAGGGTTCCGAAAGACCCGTAAGAATAATGCCCGCAGGCATCCTTCACTTCGAAGGAATAATAGGGGCTGTTCGTTGGCAGGCCCGTCAGCACGAGACCTTGGAAAACAACTTCCGGCGAGCCAGCAGGGTAAAAAATACTGGTGAAGGGGCCCGTGCCTGCGTTCACCCTGATCTCCGCGGTTCCGCCGGTTTGATCGAGACAAACCAATTCAGCGTCGACATAATTGAAGTCGTGGATGTACCGGCCGCAAGCCGATTCGATTACTACTTTGGTAGAACAGGTTTTGACGATATCCTTCAGGGCAAAAGTATTGTAAGCACTTCGGAGCGTATCCATGCCGTTTACGATATAAAACCGGAAGGGCCCTTCTGCACCGGATATGGATGCTGGGGCAATCGAATCGGTGACTTTATCCCGAAACACCCGGTCGAAATGATATTTCAGGGTGTCCAGGACTATGGTCGCTTTACTGAGAATTACATATCCACAACTGTCTTCCACCCTGACCTGATAGGTGCCGCCTGACAAAGCGGAGAAGGTATTCTGTGCGGAAGGCGGCCCGTAGGTAAATCCACCATCTGTAGAAAGGAAATACTGCAACGGGGGTTTCCCGTTTTTTACATGAATAGTAAAACCACAATCATTCACTTCAACGGTGGCAGTGGGTGCGGTATAATTGCCTCCCACGACGACCTCCTTGGTGGTCGCTGTCCCGGTTCCGTCCAATACCCAGACCGTATAGGTGCAGGGAGTCAGATTACTGAATACCGGGCTGGACTGAATGGAGCGGTTGCTGAGACCACAGGTATTGCCGATGATTTCATACCAATAGGGTTCTGTTCCCCCCGTGGCGATGACCTGGATGTGACCGTCATTGCATACCGCATCTTTAATCATGAATTGTATATTGACCTGGGCACAAAGGCCGGGAGCGCTTAGAAGAAAAAGAAGGAGGCAATTCCTGAACTCGCCCATCCGCCTAAAATAATATAAAAATCTGTACCCGATTCTCCCGGATGGGTCTAGAGGTTTAAACATGTCACATAAGCCAAGGGGCTGCAATTCAGGTGAATTTCGGCTATCTTGCAAGTCCGTATTTATTATAAACCAATTTAATTTTTCATGAAAAGACTGCTTTTTTTGACCGTTCTGTTTTGCCTTACAGGAACGGCTTTTTCACAGGATAAGGCAGATGATAAAATCAATGCCATCATCCGCAAACAAGGACTTGAACAAAGCAAGGTGATGGACCATGCTTTTTATCTTACCGATGTGTACGGACCAAGGCTCACCGGTTCCGACATGACCGACCGGGCCGTAGCCTGGGCCGTGGAAGAATTGAAAAAAATGGGTATGCAAAATGTGCACACCGAATCCTGGGGCCCTTTCGGCCGGGGCTGGGAGCTGAAACATTTTGAAATGCACAACGAGGCACCGACCTATTATCCCATCATCGGATATCCGAAAGCCTGGACGGGCTCCACCGATGGTATGGTCACCGGAGAAGTGATCTATGTGGACGCAAACACCGATGAGGAACTTGCAAAATACAAGGGAAAACTGAAAGGGAAACTGGTCTTGCTGGATACGCTTCGCGAAGTGAAAGAGTGGTTCGAGCCGTCGGCAACCCGCCGGGATGCTGAAAATTTACTCGATATGGCCAATGCGGACATGCCCAACCAGATGGGGAGGGGGAATTTCCCGCGCCGTTTTCAGACCGGAACCGCTTTGGCCGGGAAGATCTGGGATTTGATCAATGAGGAACAACCGCTCGCCATATTGGACCGGAGTTTCAAAGGAGACCTGGGTACGGTGTTTGTCAGCGGTGCCCGTGCCAAACAAGGAATGCGTGTACAGGACAAAGACGCCGTGGTGATTCCCCAGGTGACGATCTCCGTAGAACAATACAACCGGATGTTCAGGCAAATCAAATCCGGCATTCCGGTGAAGGTTTCCCTTGAATTAAAAACAGCCTATACCAATCCCGAGGGAATGGAATACAATATCATTGCAGAAATACCAGGCACGGATCTGAAGGACGAAGTGGTGATGTTTGGTGCGCATTTCGATTCCTGGCACAGTGCTACCGGGGCTACGGACAATGCAGCAGGTTCAGCGGTTATGATCGAAGCCGCCCGCATCCTGCTTGAGACCATCAAAGAATCCGGAATTCCGCCACGCAGGACCCTGCGTCTTGCCCTGTGGACGGGGGAAGAACAAGGCTTGTTGGGCTCGCGCGCCTATGTAAACAAGCACCTGGTGACCAGGGATACATTCAATAACATCCGCGAGATCAAACCGGAACAAGGTAAAATTTCAGCTTATTACAACCTGGACAATGGCACTGGAAAAATCAGGGGGGTATACCTTCAGGGCAACAATGAAGTCAGCCCGGTTTTCCGGACCTGGCTCAACCCGTTCAAAGACCTTGGAGCGGCGACCCTGACCTTACAGAATACCGGAGGCACGGATCACCTGTCCTTTGACGGAGTCGGTGTACCGGGCTTTCAGTTTATCCAGGATGAAATTTCCTACGGCAGCAAAACCCACCATTCGAATATGGATACCTGGGACCACTTGCTGGCCGATGACCTGAAGCAGGCAGCGACCATCATCGCCTCCTTTGTCTATCACACCGCCCAGCGGAATGAAAAACTGCCCCGGAAAACACAACCTAAAATAGAATCGAACTAAACGCTTTTAGAAGTTCATTCAAAGGACGATTGGGTATCCTGTGTTGTACTCCATCGTCCTTTGAGTTTGTATTTTTACCTGAATGAAACACCCTGTTGAGAAAGTTGCCCTCAGCCTGCTTGAGGGTATAGGGCCCGTAATGGCCCGGCAATTGGTGGCTTATGCCGGTGAAGTAGGGAATATTTTTAGCGCCCGCAAGAAAGAGCTTTTGAACATACCCGGAATCGGTGAAAAAACGGTGCATGCCATTCTCCACCACAAGGCTGCTTTTATCCGTGCGGAGGCTGAAATCGCTTTTGCGGAACGTCAAGGGATCGGGATCCTGTTTTATACCGACAAAGGATATCCCTTCCGCCTCAAAGCCTGCGACGATAGTCCGGTGGTCTTGTTTTATAAAGGCCAGGCGGACCTGGACCATCACCGCATCATAGCCATCATCGGCACCCGTTCCCCGACGGAATTGGGTAAAATAGCATGTGAACGACTTGTTGAGGATTTGAAGGAATACCAGGTTTTGATCGTCTCCGGCTTGGCTTATGGAGTGGATATCACGGCCCATCGCAGATGCCTTGACCTGGATATCCCCACCATTGGAGTGCTGGGAAATGGACTCGATAAAATCTATCCGGCGGCCCACCTGCCAGTCGCGAGAAAAATGGTCGAATCGGGAGGCTTGTTGACCCAATTCCTTACCCGGACCAAACCGGACAGGGAGAATTTCCCGATGAGGAATAAAGTGGTAGCTGGTATGTCCGATGCGATAGTAGTGGTGGAGTCGGGTCAGGAAGGGGGTTCCATGATTACTGCTGAATACGCCAACCTCTATAATAAAGATGTATTTGCCTTTCCAGGCAGACCCACCGACCCCATGTCTGCAGGTTGTAATGCCTTGATTAAAAAAAATAAAGCGGTGCTCGTTGAAAACGCGGTGGACCTGGTGACCTGCATGAACTGGGACAAAAAGGATATACAAACGGTTCAACGAAGCCTTTTTGTTGAATTGAATGAACCGGAACAGAAAATAGTCGAGTTGCTGAAGAAGGAAGAATTGGTAAGCATTGACCGGTTTTACATCGAACTCAAGCTGTCCCCGGGAGCCGTTGCTGGTATTTTACTGGAGCTCGAATGTAAAGGAATGATCAAAAGTTTGCCGGGGAAGAGGTTTATTCTGATATAGATTACGCCTTTAATCCCCAAGCCGTATTATGGCCCGGGCCTTTCAAATACTACTGATGATTTTTTTTTAACTTGTCCCAAAAGCCACTTTCATGAAACCTGGAATTCTGCTCCTCTGTCTGCTCTTTACCGGAACTTTTGGATCAGCACAGTCCACTTCGGGGAAACCCAATATCGTCGTGATCTTCTCCGACGACCATGCCCTCCAGGCCATCAGCGCCTATGGCAGCCCCCATATCAAAACGCCGAATATCGATCGGATTGCCCGTGAAGGGGCCCTCTTCAACCATGCTTTGTGCACCAATTCGATCTGTGCGCCGAGCAGGGCCGTCTTGCTCACCGGGAAATACAATCATCTCAACGGCCAGATCGACAACAGGACTACTACGGTAATGGATACCCGCCAGCCCTCCTTTCCCAAATACCTGCAGGAAAACGGGTATACGACTTCATGGATCGGCAAATGGCATATCAGCAATACGCCCAGGTATTTTGATTACTGGAAGGTCCTTCCCGGGCAGGGAGTCTATTACAATCCGGATTTTATCAGGATGGACAGTTCGCGCATCCAAATGCCCGGCTATGCCACAGATATCGTCACCGACGAAGCGCTGCAGTGGCTGGAAAAGGGGAGGAATGGGGACAAACCTTTTTGCCTCGTGATCGGCCACAAAACCTCCCACCGGGAATGGATGCCTGATATCCGTGACCTGGATGCATTTAAAGGCAAACCTTTTGCCGTGCCACCTACTTTTTTTGATAAATACGAAGGCCGCAAGGCAGCGGCTCACCAGGAAATGGAGATCAAAGACCTGCGCTGGGACTGGGACCTCAAGGTAAATGCCGGCAACCTACCCATCATCACCCGGATGGATGCCACCCAGCGGGCCGGCTGGGATGCCTATTATGAAAAAGAAAACGCCCTTTTGGATACTGCCAAAATGACCCGGGAACAAATAGCCCTGTGGAAGTACCAACGGTATATGCACGATTATATGGCTTG
The DNA here is from genome assembly GCA_964405735.1 of uncultured Saprospiraceae bacterium. Classification (GTDB taxonomy): domain Bacteria; phylum Bacteroidota; class Bacteroidia; order Chitinophagales; family Saprospiraceae; genus JADJLQ01. The sequence continues at coordinate 26,597 of CAYOPD010000035.1, forward strand.
TGTTCTTTCCATGGACCGGAATATCGGAAGAGTCCTGGATTACCTGGATCAACACGGCCTGGCAGAAAACACCATAGTGCTGTATTCATCAGACCAGGGATTTTATCTCGGTGAGCATGGCTGGTATGACAAACGGTTTATGTACGAACCCTCGCTGCACATGCCCCTGGTGATGCGTTTTCCGGGCCGTATAAAACCTGGAACCCAGGTTGATAAAATGGTGGTCAGCATCGATTTTGCGCCTACCCTTCTCGATTTGGCCGGTGTGGGCATTCCTGCCGACATGCAGGGCGTATCCTTCAGGCCCCTGATCTCTTCCGGAAAAACTCCTTCCTGGAGAAAGTCCATGTATTATCATTATTATGAATACCCGGACCCTCACCGGGTATTGCCCCACTATGGCGTCCGGACCGACCGGTACAAGCTGATCTGTTTTTATGAAGGAGCTGCTAAATCCTGGGAATTGTTTGATCTTAAAAAGGATCCCGACGAATTATATAATTTGTTTGGTCAGTCCAGGCACCAAAAAAAGATCGCCGGACTCAAAACCGAACTGCGAAACCTCATGGTCCGGTATAAGGATGATCAGGCTCTTGCCCATCTGGGCCATGATTAAAGGTACTATCTGAAGTGTACCGTCTGGATGATTTCTTCCAGTTGTTGAATAAGATTACGCTTATCCAGTTCGGGAGCATATACAAAAACATCGATGTATAAGAGCGAGTCTTTGGCCGGGGTCTGGATCAGGTAAGTTTGGAAAGGCCCTCCCATGAATTCAATTTTGGTTTCCCATACCCCGCGGGCTTCGATACCATAATTACCGTCGATGTTTTTCTGGTAAATAAATAAAGGCAGGTCCTGGTCGTTGATTTCCATAAAATCTCCGGGAGAATCGGTACGAACAAAAGTCCGGGAAAAGGTATCCCGGATCCGTTTCAGGCCTGCTGCGGCAAGTTGGCCGGCATTGATATAGGGAATCTTACCCATCACGATATTCGAACTGGATTTTTCCGTCTCTTTTCTCAACCAGATGCCGCGCTCGTTTTCGGTGGCTACCAGCCAATCGGCCGGGATTTCACAGTCGATCTGGTATCGGCTTGCGATTTGTCCCGACAGGTTCTGATTGACGCCTGCAGCGTATGCAGTTGCTTTGATCTGGGTTCGGTCGAATTCCCTGATTTGTTTGGATAAGGCCGGGAAGCTGGACCTGATCCGGGTGTACAGGTCTTCGGTGTCCTGCCCTATGATATAAAACAATTGTTGCCCTCTGGCCCAGACATCCCGGTTGATCAGGTTGGAAACCTTGCTTTCTTCCAGGTGTTTTTTTAACCGTTCTTCACCCACCAGGCTGTGGAGCAGCCGGAGAGAAGTGGAGTCCACCCTCGAAAGATCGGCAATAAAAATATAGTTTCTGAGCTCCCGGCGTGGTTTGGCTCCAAGCAGGTCGCTGTAGGACATGGGCCGAAGGTCAAATATGGGCTCTGGTTGGGGAAGGATCGGGTAGGCTGAACCAAAATACCAGGTGATGGAATCCCCCAAAGGCCCGTCCCACAATTCCGGATCACATACGATGACTACATGATTGGCTTCGCCAAAGGCATCCACCTGGGGGGCCTTAGTCTCCCCCAAAAAGTCGTTTCTGCAGGCAATGAATAAAAAGAAGAAGAATAAATTATAGAAGAAGAATTTCATTGAAATCGTTGGCCTAATTTGAATGTAAAATACATAATAATAGATGCATTTTCAGGCCGGATTGGCGGGTGTTTCAGGGTGTTTTTGCCCTGCGGGCCGGCATAGATTGCCAGTTTTTCCAACCCTTCCAGGCAATCAGGGTATAAATCAAAAACAGGAGGGCAAACAGATAACCGCCCCTCAGGATGAACACCGGTATGGACACCAGGTCAATGACCATCCAGAATATCCAGTTTTCGATCTTCCTTTTGACAAGCAGCAGGGTTGCGGAGACGGAAAACACGGTTAGGGCCGCGTCTGTAAACGGAAAGGCTGCCGTGGTTCCCTGCATGATTAAGCCCAGGGCCAGGGACAGACCGGCACTCGCCACAATCCAGAAAACGAGGTGTTCGGATTTTAAACCGCTTACCGTAAGGACGACTGAATTTCCTTTTCCCCCGCTGGCTACCCATTTGTACCAACCCACAAATCCGAGGACTACATAAAACACCTGGAGAAGGGCATCACTCAGCAAATGCAGCTGGTACCAACTTGCCCAGGCCCAAAGCGCGCTGGACAGGATACCCCAGGGCCAGCACCGGGGATTGTTGGCTGCAGCTAGGAATATATATGCAAGACCGGTGACAAAAGAGGCCCATTGGACCCAGCCCAGGGAGATGGCCTGATTGGCCAGGGCCTGCAGAATATCAGACATAAGTGTCCACCTTATTCAAGAGATTTTTTGATCCGGGCGGGTAACTTCTCCTTCACCAGGGTATAGGACTGCAGTATCAAACTTTTCCATTCCGGGAGATTCCGGCTCGTAATGTCCGGTATAAATATCCAATGATGCCTGGCCAGGTAAGGAGCCGGTTTTATGCCATCCATCTCAAGATATTCCACAAACCGGTCTGAGGGCACTTTGCAGGAAGCAGATACCGGATCAGTATTCAGGCTCATGACAAAAAACATTTTATGGCCCACCGAAAAACAAAGATCGTGCTCCCATTTGATGTCTTCCGTCACACCGGGGAGGGCCGTACAGACAGACTCCAGAGAGGCAGGGTCTGTTTTCATTCTTTTACAAAAGCCCTGAACCTGGATTCGGCAATCACCGGATTGGTATTGGCTACGATATTGATGGTGATCTCGGTTTCACCAGATTTTTCAGGACTGTAGAAAATAACTCTTACGGCTCCTCGTTCACCGGGTTTTACCGGGTGGGTTGGATATTCCAGGCGGGTGCATTCAATAGCCGTGGCGATTTCTATGATCAGGTCCGCATCACCGGTATTGGTAAATCCGAATTCGTGAATGGCTTCCGTGCCTTTCTGGACCACTCCAAAATCATGGAAGGGATTGTCCCATTTCAGCACCGGAAACCCTTTGGGGTATACCGCCTTCATATTCCGGATACTGGCAGAACCTTCACCCCCACCTTGTTTATCTGGCGGCTTCTGGCCTTTGAAGATCTCTTTTTTGATCGTGATGGTCTGGGGGCCTTCCAGGATCCTGAATTCTGTCCGTCTGTTGAACCGGTGTTCATCATCGGTACAGTTTACCCCGTTTTTGCAGTGGTTGAGGATCTTGGCTTCCCCGAAACCAATGGCTTTGATCCTGGATGGGTCAATACCCTTGGCGGTAATCCAGTTTTTGGCTGAATTGGCCCTGCGTTGGGAGAGTCGTTTGTTATACTCGTCATTCCCCCGGGCATCCGTATGGCTCGAAAGTTCGATCACCATGGTAGGATATTCCTGCAGAAGCCCCAGCAGGGCGCTGAGATCCTGTTCGGCATCTTTGAGGATGGCAGCGTCATCGTAATCGTAATAAATATTATTGAGGCGGATGGGTTCATTGATGGTGATTACTTCCGTGGTGGGTTCAGGAGGCATCGGGCGGAGAATGACTTCCCGCTTGAGAGAACTGGATTCCATGACGCCCACGGTATTGATATCAAAGGTATCCGGGTAATATCCGGCTTTGGAAGTGATAAACCGATAGGCTTTATCCGCTTCCAATTCAAAACGGTATGTATTTCCCTGATCGCTTCTTTTTTCTTTTTCAACGCTGGTTTCCTCCACAAATTCATTAACGGCCACCTGGCTACCTGGTAACGCTTTTTTGGGAGTCTCAAATACCGTGACGGTCAGGTCCACCAGGATGGGCTGCAGGGAAAAATAAAAAATATCATCACAGCAGGTCTTGCTTTTCAGGCTGCGGGTACCCGGGCGGTTGGATACCAGGAAGCCTGTGCTTCCATCCGGGTTAAGGGTGAAAAACATGTCATCGACCGGAGTATTGAAATTTCGGCCCATATTCACAGGGGCAGCGAACTCGGTTCCGGTCCACTCCGCTGAAAAGATATCGAAGCCACCCATGCCTGGCAAGCCATTCGAACTATAATAGAATTTGGTACGGGTATAAAACGGGCTGATTTCGTCCCCTTCGGAATTGTATGCAGGGCCCATATTGATGACATCTCCCAGGGTTTCCCCGTCAAAATTGGCATAAAAAATATCGTAACCTCCTTTTGTCCCGGGCATATTGGAAGAAAAGAAGAGCACTTCACGGTCAAACATCCTGCCGAACGCGGGATAGCGGATTTGAAACTCGCCGGTTGGTGTTTTGACTTCCTTTGCCGGGGTCCATCCGCTGGCAGTTTTGGTTGAAGTATACAGCCTCGTCTCGGATACTTCATTGTTGACCAGTACCGCCCGGGTGAATACCATGCTTTTGCCGTCTGGGCTTAGCGACACATGACCGCTGTGTGTATTGGGCCGGTTGATGGCATCCGGCAGTGCCGTGGGTTTGGCCCACTTGCCTTCCTTGTCTTTGGTGCTGGTATATATTTTGGAAAAATAATCGTTGTCCTTGCCGTCTTGCACAATAGGGGCCTTTTTCTGGAAAGAAATGAAATAGAGGCTGCCGTCTTCGGCCTGCACAGCGCTGGATTCGGTAAAGGGAGAATTGACCAGGGTGCCGACGTTTACCACTGCAATGCCCTTGTTGGGATTTAGTTTATCCATGGCTGTGATGCCGTCCAGTTCAATCTGGGCCATGGTGATCTTGCTTTGGTCCTTGCCTTCGGTCATGTATTTTTGAAAAGCTTCCGTGGCTTCCCGGGTTTTGCCATTCATTTTTAATACCTGGCCGTAATAAAAATAGGCTTCTGCAGGTGGCCTGACTCCCCGCAGATTGGAGGTCAGCAGCCGGGAAAGCTGGGTTTCAGCCCGGGCATAATCCCTGAGGGTAAGGTGCAATAAAGCGATTTTATAAGCGATCTCCGGGTCCCGTTTATCTTTATAAGCCTGCTCAAACCAGTCCAGGGCGCTGTAATAATCTCCGATGGCCAGGCTTTCCTCCGCCGTCTGGATTTTCATGGATACCGGTATTTCCTTCAGCGGCTGAGCAAAACCGGAAGGAACAACACTTATTAAGCTAAGCGCAATCAGGATTTTATACATATTGGCCCGTGTTGATCTGAGTTTGTTACGATTTAAATATAAAGATAAAGGATTTCTTTTTCAGGTTATAAAGCCCTCAAACCCTTGTGAATATCTTAACTCCTCAAAATACGGGCCAGTTCGGTACGACCCCATGCAGGCCAGAAAATTCAGCATGCAGGAATACCCTGCCTCAATCGTGAAGGACAAGCAGCGGAATATCTGTATGCAAGGCAAGGTTTTTAGTCAGGCTCCGGTGAAAAAGATCCACGATATAGTTGCGCGAGCGTTCTACCAAAACGACTAAGTCACAAGGTTGGTCATGGGTAAATCGCGCCAGCCCATGACCCTTATGTGCATCCTGTATGTAATGAATTTCTGCCATATTCCCTGGGAATTGGCCGAGTAGTGTTTTTCCTTGCTCGCCTTGAACCGGCGGAGCGTGTTTTTCGTCTTTATAAACATTGACGATCTGGATCCTGCTGTTGAAAATCCGGGCAAGCTGGACAAGCGGTTCTAGATGGTGAGGTTTTAATATGGTTTGTTCATCTGCAGCCAGGACGATATTTTCAAAGCCTGCAAAAGATGCCTGTTCCGGTACGATCATCAAAGGAAGGTTTATGGCTTTGATGAGGGAAGAGGCATGGCTCCCGATGAGGATGGCCGGGAGCCCCGTTTCTCCTTTTGTACCCATCACCACCAGGTCCGGTTTTTTAGAAGCAGCAATCTGGTTGACAGCTTCGCTCAAAAAACCAAGAAAGGAAAATTTTTCAAAAAGGATGTTGGAGCCGGATCGTTGCCGCAGGATGTCGGCTTCTTTTGCCAGGTTTTCCTGGGATTGAATGTGCATTTGTTCACTTAGGGAGTAAGTGACCTCGGTGGTTGTATAGATGCGGTCATAACTGTTAAGCAGGATAAATTTAAATTGATCCGGATCAAAGGCCTTGATGGCGTACAAAGCTGCGTTTCTTGCATTTTCCGAAAAATCGGTGAGCAGCAGGATTTTATTCATTGGGGTTACTGATGACGTCTCCATAAAGGTATATTTTTTGTTTCCCTCTGACTCAAGGGCCTCGATGATTTAATTTTTAATTTCTTTTTGATCCGGAATCGTGTTTTCCAGAGATTGGTTATTGACAGGGCCTTTTAATTCAAGCAGGGTATCCGGATGGGAATGCAGGGTGTCAAACCACCGGAAACCAATGGCGTAAAGGAGAATGGCCGTGACCACCGCTGTCATGAACCCGGTGAGGGGGACCATGAGTGCGGTATAAAGCATAAGGAAAATGTGGAATTTGTTCATGCCCATCACTTCTCTCACCTCATGGCCTTTTACCATGCCGCTCGCTACATACAACAGGATGCCTCCAATGCAGGCCATTGGCACCATTTCCAGGTAACTGGCCAGGTAAAAAGCCATAAGCAGTTTAAAGGCAAATTTGGCTATGCCCGCCAGGGGCGACACGGCTCCCAGTTTGATGTTCACAGCGGTGCGGGCCAGGGCACCCGTATGCGGAAACCCGTTCACCAGGGGAGTAATGATGTTGACCATGCCCTGGCCCCACAGTTCTTTATTGGGATTATAGGGTTGTCCCTTGTTGTTGGCCAGCCGGTCCGCCATCCTGGAGCATAAGAGGCTTTCGATGGCTGCGACAATGTAAATGGCCCCGGCGAAATAAATCATATCAAATAAAAGCTGTCCGCTGAGGGCTTGCGGAAGGTGAGGCATGGTAATGACGGAAAAATCGGTGGGAATTTTACCGTATTTATCCGTGATCAGGACCAATCCCTTGCCGTTTAAAAATGTCTGCGCCGAAATGAATCCAAAACCCAGGGCAATCAGCGGCCCTGGGATAAAAGGAGAAATACGTATAAAAAACTTGCAAAAAATAAAAGTGATCAGGGCTAGTCCCAGCGCATACGGATTAGCCTCACCGATATAATTAAAAAGTACTTGCAATTGATCGATGATGTTATAACCGACTTTTACTTTCAATCCAAAAATTTCTCCCACCTGGGAAAAAGCAATGACAATGGCGATTCCGATGGTAAAACCCACCACGATGGAGTGGGGTACTTTTTCCACAATCCTCCCGAGCCGGAGCAGGCCTGATGCCATGAGTAATATCCCCGCCAGGATGGAAACAAATACCAGGAAGGCATGATTATAGGTGGCCATTATGCCCGCTATGACCGGTATGAACGCTGCGGTCGGCCCATACACCTGGTATTTTGAACCACCAAAAAGGGCGCCGATCAGGCCGGCAACGGCCCCGCCCACAATGCCTTGTTCCGGTCGCAATCCGGAGGCCATCGCAAAACCCATGGCAAGCGGAATGGCTACCATTGCCACGATCAGGCCGGCGGTCAGGTCTTTAAATATGTTTTTGGCCTTGTTGCCATGTACAAGGTCCTCATATCTGCCGTCAATGGGCGTCAGGAAAAATCGAAGCCTTCCTATCCAGGTGTCTTGATTTATAATATTCATGTGTTTGATTTGAGGTGTGGATGAATGAGGTTTGTCAGGCAAAATGGAAGAGGTAAAACAGATCCACCAAAACCTGGTTATAACAAATTATTAAAACGGATTCCGAAGTCGGTCGGGAGAGGCCATGCCTGATACTACCAGGTCAAAAAGGCCTTGGTTTCCTATGAATGGAAAACCTCAGGAGGAGGGGAACTGATTTCGCCTGATGGTGAGCTGTAGCTGCGGTCAGCAATGAGGTGGAGGGCGACGGCCTTCAGGCTGTAGCTTAAAAGATATGGAGTGGAAGAACTGAATTTTTTATCGTCCGATGATTTTTCTTCCTGTTCTTTCTGATCTGATTTTTTCTCACCTTCCTCAGCCCATTGCACCAGGTATACGGAATCGTTTTGCCATTGATATACAAAAGGCAATTCCTTTGCAAATAACAGGAGGGTAAATAAGATTAAGGCATTATGGCGGAGTCTCCTAAACATATGGGCTTATTTAAAGATACACGATAAAGGCGAAAAAAACCATAAAATGAAGGAATTGAATTAATTCTGGCTGGGCACGATGTTCCGGCTAAGGATATTCCAATGAACCTCATGTGCCCGGAAATTGTAAATTACAGGGATCAAATGGGTATGAATATGTCGGCCACGAAGCTTTACGAATTGTCAGCAGCCTCCGGTGATACCGTTTTATCACGAAACGGACCGGGCAGGGTGCCTGCATGTACCTCCCATCGCAATATGTTGAATTATTCGATAAACCTGCTGGGTAAAGGATGGCCTTCACAGAAATAAATGGAGTACTGGAGCGGTTCGGCAACAAGGGCGAAAAATCCGGATGGACCTACGTATTGATCCCGGCTGTCAAAGCTCAGGCCTTGTCAAAAGCCCGTAATGCTTTCCGGGTGAAAGGGTTTATCGACCAGCATGAAATCAGGCAGGTCGCCCTGGTTCCAATGGGTGATGGGGATTTTATCCTCCCGGTCAATGGGGAGATGCGGAAGGCCATTAAAAAATCAAAAGGCGCCCCTGTCCTGTTGAGATTGCAGCTCGACGCCAGCGAGCTCCTTCCCGACCGTGATTTTGTGGATTGCCTCGCCGAGGATCCCGGTGCCCTGGCCAATTATCAAAAGCTGACACAAGGGCATAAAAATTATTTCACCAAATGGATAGGCACGGCAAAAACGGCGCCGACCAAGGCTTCAAGGATCGCCATGGCCCTGGAAGCTTTGTCGCGGGGTTTGGGGTTTGCCGGGATGCTGAGGGAGAAAAAAGGAAAACTCCAGTGAATTGCAACCGCACCTGATGGCGCGCGGGGCCTGGGTGGGCGCGGAGATTGGCAGAATTGACCAGAAAAGGCAAAGCCAATCTAATATTCCAGCCCCAGACATAAAAAAACATTCTCTGTGCTCTGCTTCTCTCCGAGCGGGACACAGGACTCTATTCTCTCCTTTGTATGTTGTGTTATTCCAGGTTGAACATGGATCTTGGTAGGGTTCAGGATGATTGGATGCATGGGCTAAAGCCCAATGATCTCTCTTATCATCTTATCATCATAACAATATCCCACGTAATTCCACCATCTCATCAATAAGCGGTACCCCCAGGTTATACAATTTTTTATTTTTACCACCATGGGTGAACCCCACCACCTGCATGCCTGCAGCCAGGGCGGCCTGCACTCCGGGCTGGCTGTCTTCCACCACCAGGCAGGCCGAAGGTACCGCCCCGATGTGGCTTGAAGCGGCAAGGAAAAGATCAGGTTCGGGCTTCCATTTCTGGATATCGTAAGCGCTGAATATGTGGTCGTGCTGAAAATGATGATAGATCTGGCAGGTGATCAGGTTGTCCACCATTTTCTCCTTTGGTCCATTGCTGGCCACCACCTTGGGGTTTCGGATGGCCGGCAGGATTTCCTTCACGCCGGGAATGGGTTGAAGTCGGGTTGCAAAGGCTTCGCTGAGGGCTTGTCGATAAGTCACCACAAAATCTTCGGGCAATTGCCGGCCATGTTTTTGTTCTACGTAGGACACGCAGGTTGCAAAACGGCTGCCCGGAAATTGTTCCATGGCTTCATCATCGGACAGGTCAAAGCCCTGCTCCCGGCAAAGCCGCGCGAAAAGGGTATTGGCCAGGGGTTCACTGTCCACGAGCACCCCGTCGCAGTCGAAGATGATCAGTTCGATTGGATTGAACATCGATTTTATTTTTGAATAATATGGTCAATGATTTTTTTGCCGTGGTCGCGGGTGTTTTCGATAAACCATTTATTGGTTTTTAATCCCCCGACGATCACGCCGGCCAGGTAGAGCCCGGGAACATTGGTTTCAAAGGTTATGGGATCGTGCACGGGCGTGCGGAACTCATCCTCTTCAAAGGCAATGCCCGCGCTTTCCATAAAGGAATAATCCGGCTGATACCCGGTCATGGCCAATACAAAATCATTTTCGAGTTCGAATACCTTGCCTTCCTGTCTGATGAGCAGGTTTTGCGGACGGACTTCCACTACCTCTGCATTAAAATAGGAGGCTATGCTTTTCTCCCTGATCCGGTTTTCAATATTAGGCCTTATCCAATACTTGATGCTTTCTTTCAACTGCGGCTCACGCACGATCAGGGTGACTTCAGCCCCTTTCTGCCAGCATTCGAGGGCCACATCGCAGGCGGAATTGCCCGCCCCGATGACCGCCACTTTTTGACGGTAATAAGGATGGGCTTCATGGTAATAATGCATCACCTTAGGCAGTTCCTCCCCCGGAATGCCCAGCCTGACCTCATGGTCATAAAACCCGGTGGAGATGACCACATTTTTGGCCCGATACGATTCTTTATCGCTTCTCACCCGAAAACCGGATTCTTCTTTAAGAATTTGACGGACCGCCTCATACAGATGTATAGGCAGGTTCCAGGCATCGGCGATCCTCCGGTAATATTCCAGGGCTTCGGTCCGGGTAGGTTTATCCGCATGGGAGATAAAAGGTACATTGCCGATTTCCAGGAGGATGGATGTGGAGAAAAATGTCATATTAGCCGGGAAGTGAAA
>CAYOPD010000036.1:0-13490 GCA_964405735.1 uncultured Saprospiraceae bacterium
AGTGGTCAGTGGTCAGTGGTCAGTGGTCAGTGGTCAGAAAAGAACGATTTGGCTGATTCCTGTTTCCTGATTGCTACATCGCCATTTCCGATAAAAATTTTAGTCTGACCAATTTTATTTCCTCGATGGTGATGTCTTCTTCTTTCAGGGATTTATAAGCCATTTCAGCGTCGTCGCTTTCAGCGGTCATAAAATAATCGTAAATCTCCTCCTGGATCGTCTCATCCACATTGTCTTCCAGGTAATAATCCAGGTTGAGTTTGGTGCCGGAGGAGACGATGATGTCCATTTCGTCCATGAGCTCTTCCATTTTCATCTGGCAGGTGCGGGCGATGTCTTCCAAAGGCATTTTCCGGTCAATCGACTGGATGATGGCCACTTTGGTTTTGGATTTGTCCGCGATCTGTTTGATCTGGATTTCCTGTGGCCGGTCGATTTCATTATCCTCCACATATTTTGCAATCAGCTCCACAAATTTCTTACCGTATCGTTGGGCCTTGCTGAGGTTGACGCCATTGACCTTGGCCAGATCCTCCAGGGTAATGGGGTATTCAGTGGCCATTTCCTGCAGGGATCCGTCCTGGAAAATCACATAAGGCGGTACCTTAAGTGCCCTGGAAATGGATTTTCGCAGGTCTTCCAGCATTTTGTACAGGGTCTGGTCCAGGGCAACCACCCGGGCTTCCGCTTCCTCTTCGTCCAGTTCCGCCTGAGCTTCAAAATTTGTATTGAGGGCGATTTTAATCGAGGTGGGTTTACTTATGAATTTTTTACCCGCCTCGGTCAGTTTGAGTGTGCCGTATTGTTCAATGTCTTTGATGATGAGGCCGTTCAGTATCCCGTGCCGGCAGATCGAATGCCAGTATATGGGTTCATGATCATGGCCTTTCCCAAAAAGATCATATTCATCAAATCCATAATCCTTAATTTCCTTGGTAGCCTTGCCGGTGATAAAATCAACCATCAGGTTCACCAGGTAGTTTTCCTTGGTTTGCTGGATACTTTGAAGAACCAGTTTCATATCCTGCTTAACCTCCACTTTTTCTTTCGGATGACGGCAATTGTCACACATCTTGTGGCAATCTTCAACTTCAAAATGCTCGCCAAAATAATTCAGCAGGAAAACCCGTCTGCAGGCCGACGTTTCGGCAAATGCGACCACTTCATCCAGGAGGTGGGCGCCCATTTCCCTCTCTGCCGCGTCTTTATCCCTAAGGAATTTTTCAAGGGTGAGAATGTCTTTGGCGGAATAAAAGGCTACGCACCTGCCTTCCAGCCCATCCCGGCCGGCCCTGCCGGTTTCCTGGTAATAATTTTCAATGCTTTTGGGAATATCGTAATGGATCACAAACCGGACATCGGGTTTGTCTATGCCCATGCCAAAAGCGATCGTGGCACAGATCACATCGATTTCCTGCATGAGGAAATCATCCTGGATCTTGGCCCGCAGTTTGGTGTCCAGGCCGGCGTGATAAGGAGCGGCTTTGATGCCATTGACCTCGAGGACCTGAGCAAGTTCTTCCGTAGATTTCCTGGATTGAACATAAACGATGGCGGAGCCCCCCTGCTGGGTTCTCAGGATCTGGATGATTTCTTTGATGGTCTGCGATTTGTTGACTTTGGGCCGGATTTCATAATACAGGTTGGTCCGGTTGAAGGAAGATTTAAAAACCCGGTGATTTTTCATATCCAGGGTTTTTACGATATCGGATTGCACTTTTGGGGTCGCGGTCGCGGTGAGGGCCATCACAGGTACAGAGTGACCGAGAGCGTCGATCATCTCCCGGATCCTCCGGTATTCGGGCCTGAAATCGTGGCCCCATTCGGAGATGCAGTGCGCTTCATCCACGGCGATCAGGGAAACCTTAACACCCCGGAGAAACTCCAGGTTCTCATCTTTGGTAAGGGTTTCAGGAGCCACATACAGTAATTTGGTATGCTTGTTGGTGATGGATTCCTTCACCTGTCTGATCTGTGTGCGTGTTAATGATGAGTTAAGAAAATGGGCCACTTCATCTCCCTGGCTATAACCCCGGATGGCATCGACCTGATTTTTCATAAGGGCGATCAGGGGAGAAATCACGATAGCGGTGCCCTCCATCATCAGGGCCGGCAATTGGTAACATAAAGATTTGCCACCCCCGGTGGGCATGATCACAAACGTGTCTTTTCCGTCAAGTACACTCTGGATGATTTCTTCCTGGCTGTCCTTAAACTGGTCGAATCCGAAATATTGCTGGAGGGCTTCCGTCAGTCCGGGCGAGGCTTTGTCCTTGCTTTTGGAGGATTTTGTCTGGGCGGTTGGTCTGGTGGTTTTGTTTTTTTTCTTTTGCGCTAATGTTTCACTCATCGTCCTTGTAATTTACTGAAGATATTTCATCTTTTCCATTAAAAAATCTAGCCATTATTTGAATTTTTATTTCGTTTTTTCAACTTATAATGGCGACTTACGATGTTTTATTACTTTTAAGTCTTTTTAAAAAGGAGCCGAAATTACATTTTTTTTTCGATTTGGAAAAGGACATTTTAGATATAGCCAGGCAATGCATCGGGATCGAAATGGAGGCCCTTTCCGCATTAGCAAATCATTTGGAAAGTTCTTTTGCCGACTGTGTGGAAGCGATCCACCGATCCGGTGCCCGCGTAGTTTGCTGTGGTATCGGCAAAAGCGCCCTGGTTGCCCAGAAAGTGGTAGCCACCATGAATTCCACCGGGACTTCCGCCCTTTTCCTGCATGCTGCCGACGCCGTCCATGGGGACATCGGCATGCTCTCCAAAGGCGATTTTCTTTGCTGTTTTTCAAAAAGCGGAGAGACCGAGGAATTGAGGCTGGTCATCCCCATTGCAAAAAACATCGGTTGCCCGGTAGTTGCCATCACAGCCAATCCGGAATCATACCTGGCCCTCCAGTCAGATTATTGCATCATCACCCCTGTGAATAAGGAAGCCGACCCCAACAACCTGGCCCCGACCGCCAGCACCGCCGCACAGATGGCGGCGGGAGACGCCCTTGCGGTTTGCCTGCTTCATCTCCGGGGTTTTACCGCCGAAGATTTTGCCAAATTCCATCCGGCCGGATCCCTGGGCAAACAACTGTATCTGCATGTCTACGATATTTATCCCCGGCACGGCAGGCCCGTAAACTCCGTTTCAGATACTCTCGGGCAGGTCATCCTGACCATGTCCAAAAACAGGATGGGAGCTACGGTAGTCACCGATGAAACCGATCGGCCTGCAGGGATCATCACGGACGGAGACCTTCGCCGCATGCTGGAAAAAAGCCCGGATTATGGGACCGTTCAGGCCGGAGAAATCATGAATCCGCAACCCAAGTGTATTGAAGATCAGGCCCTGGCCATGTCTGCGCTGGAAACCATGCGAAGCCACAACATCAGCCAGCTGGTGGTGGTGCGTGAACAAAAATACGTAGGCATGATCCATCTGCACGACCTGGTGCGCGAGGGTTTGATATAAGCCGGTGAAGCGAAGAAACTATCTTTCTCCTTTTTTGTTGTATTTATTCATATGATATTTCCCATAGGCGACGATCAGGTGGAAGGCGGCAGGAAACCTTATTTTGCCTATCTTTTTATCGGAATCAACCTGGTCGTTTTTATCTACCAGGCGCTGATGCCTCCTGCGGCCCTGGAGTTGTTTGTCCTGAAGTTCGGATCCATCCCATCCGAAATTCTTCAGGGCCAGGACCTGTATACCTTGCTGACCTCGATGTTTCTGCACGGCGGTTGGGTGCACCTGATCGGCAATATGCTTTTTTTATGGGTTTTTGCCGACAACATTGAGGCTGTGATCGGCAATTTTAATTTTATCCTTTTTTACCTGGCGGGAGGCCTGGCCGCTACCATGGCTCATGTCCTGGCAGGTCCCGGTAGCATGGTGCCAGCGGTGGGTGCCAGCGGAGCCATTTCCGCCGTTTTGGGCGCTTACCTGGTCTTGTTTCCTGCATCACGCATCCGGGTTCTGGTCGTTTATTTTTTCCGGTCCTTCTATATGCCGGCTATTTATTTCCTTGGATTCTGGATCATCCAACAATTGATAAGCGGTTTCTTTTCATTGGGGACCGCGGCCAACGGGGCTCAGCTGAGCGGGGTGGCCTGGTGGGCGCATATCGGCGGTTTTGCCTTTGGTTTAGTAGCGGGTTGGGTGGCCAGGCGAATGTTGGAAAAACCCCATGACCAGGAACCCGGTGAGCTGGTCTGAATATTCAAAGTCAGGATTTTTCTTTCTCCTGGAAAGCCTTGAGCTCTTCCCATTTTTCCTGCCTGGCCAAGGCGCTTTCATAAGCCCAGGACTCCACATGGACATGCGGATAACCTGCCTCCCTGAGAGCATTGGACAGGTAATTGAGGTCCACACTTTCCAGGTCGGCCCAGGTGTATATCCCGATCTCATGCAATAATTTTTCAATTTTAGGATCAATGCCGTCTACGATTTTCAGGTCATTGCGACGGATGCTATAACCAAATACCTTCCGTGTAGCGTGGATGATTTCGGTAGTAGGTATATTTTCCACGGAAGCAGGTGATCCGGCAGGTTCCTGGCCAGGGATCTTGACCGGGCCGCCAGACGGGTGAACGATCAATTTCTCTTTTTCCCGGCTCACTTTTTCGTAAGCCTTGCGGCACTCATTGACTTCATTTTCCAGGTTTACGATCCGCTTGCTTGCGGAAGAAAGTTCCTTTTCGGCCTTTTTGGCTTTGTTTTTATAACTGCCATACTGCAGGATCCCCCAGAAATAACCAAGCAAGGCCGGCAACAGCCAGGAGACCAGCACTGCCCACCAGGGCAGATCACACAATGAGATTTGCAGGGAATCCATATTCATTTGACTATTTTTTTGGGACTATGAAAAGCTCAACCCTGCGGTTGAGGCTGCGGTTTGATTCGGTGTCGTTGGCCGCTATGGGGCTCGACTCCCCTTTGGATGACGTTTTGATGCGGCCGGCAGGGAAGCCCTTGTTGACCAACAGGTATTTGATGAGTTCCGCCCGCTGCAAGCCAAGTTTGAGGTTGGATTCCTCGGTAGCATCGTCATCGGTGTGGCCGACCAGCAGGATGTCGTCCCGCGTATTTTTTAGCCGTTTGACCAGTTGCTGCGCATAGGACTCAAGCACCCGGTTGTCCAGTTGACCATTGGTGCCATATGCAAAATAAATCAGGGTCTTTTCATCCAGCTCTTTGACCTGTTCATTGTAATACACCGTATGCATGGATAGGGATTCGAACATCTTTCCTTCCACGGAGTCCCGCATCGGGATGCTCCGGCTCCTGACCTTCAGGCGGCTTTGGTCCACATGACTTGAAAAAAGATTCCTGGCATTAACGGCACGCAGCAGCCCGATATCCCCGGAGGCCATGATCCGGTTTTCTTCGTCAAAATAGGTGCCAATGATTTCAATCATCTGGCCTTCAGTGAGCGCGTTGACCAATGAATCCCGAAGGTGGTCAAAACAAGGCCTGACCACCGGTTCCGCTTTTGCCCAGCGGAAAAGAATACAACCCATTTCAGGGCTTTCTGTGCCAAGGGCCGCGGTGTCCTCCCCTTGTATGGAAGGATTGGTACCACTATCCCCTCCCAGGTTCAGGCCCGGGTTACCGGCTATGTTTTCTGCAAGAATTTGTGAAGAATCGGATTGCCGTGAGCCCTGTGTACAACAGGATTCCCGCTCATTCCAGATGAGGAAATAGACCAGGCCCAGGGTCAACCATAAAAAGAACAACAATATCCGCATGCTTTGTTTCGACAGATTGATGAGGGGCCCAATCTGGATCTGAATTACCGGGCAAGATATAAAAGCCCCTATATATAATTCAGAGACTAAAGTTATTTTTATAAAAAAATTTGGTCATCATCCTGCCATGAAAATACCTTTCTATAAATATCACGGGGCAGGCAATGATTTTATATTGGTCGACAACAGGAGCCATGATTTTGACCTCTTAAAAACTAAAGAAACCGTCCATCAACTCTGCCACAGGCATTTTGGCATCGGGGCGGATGGTTTGATGTTCCTGGAAAAAGACAGTGAAGCGGATTTTGATATGATGTACTACAATGCCGACGGACTTCCGGGCAGTCTTTGCGGCAATGGAGGCCGCTGTATTGCAGCCCTGGCTTACCACCTGGGGATAGCCGGTGAAGTTACCCGTTTTCAGGCTGCTGACGGCATGCACGAAGCCCGCATCATCCGGCCGGACTATGTGGAATTAAAAATGAACGCGGTTTCCTGGATGGAACTGCATGAAGATTTTGCCGTGCTGAACACCGGATCACCCCACTTTATATCCCTTGTCTCCGGCCTCAACGATTACCCGGTCGTTGAAAAGGGCAGGGAGATCCGGTACTCGGACAAATTTCCGGAAGGGATCAATGTCAATTTTGTGGAAAATGAAAAAGGCCGGTTTAGGATCCGCACTTATGAACGAGGAGTGGAAGATGAAACCTGGGCCTGCGGTACAGGGGCTACTGCCGCAGCCCTGGCCCTGGCTGAACTGAATAAAACTAATGGTGAAAAAGAAATCACCCTGCTGGCCAGGGGAGGCCCCCTGACCGTCCGTTTCGAACGCATGGGTCCCGGCCGCTATGACCAGATCTGGCTTTGTGGTGGAGCCGTCTTCATTTACGAAGGACAGATCACCATTCCCTGATACAGTTAATATATCAAATCATCTTATTAAATCATCCCAGCCGATCCCTTCTTATGCAATCCCTGAAAAAAAATTACCTTTTGCCATTTATCCTGGTGACGAGCCTCTTCTTTTTATGGGCTTTTCTGCACAACCTGAATCCCATCCTCATACCCCACCTGAAGAAAGCCTGTCAGTTGACCGATACGCAGTCCGCCCTGATCGATTCAGCGGTCTACCTGGGTTATTTCCTCATGGCCCTTCCTGCAGGTTGGTTCATGCATAAATATGGTTATAAAAACGGGATTCTGTTCGGACTGGGTTTGTATACCATCGGGGCCCTCCTGTTTTATCCGGCTGCCGGAGCAAGGAGTTATACCATGTTCCTCACGGCTTTGTTTATCATTGCCAGCGGGGCCACATTCCTCGAAACCGTGGCTAATCCGTACATCACCAAATTGGGCGATCCTGCCACTTCGGAACAACGGCTCAATTTCGCCCAATCCTTTAATGGAGTGGGCGCCTTTCTCGCGCCCATTATGGGTGGGCAGTTCATCCTTTCCGGTATTGAAAAGACGGGAGAGGAACTGAGTGCCCTGTCGGTCGATCAACTGAACCAATATCTCTCATTCGAAGCATCTACGGTCAAGATCCCGTACCTGGTCATGGCGGCCGTCGTATTTACAGTAGGTTTATTTTTCCTATTCGCCCACATTCCGGACATCAAGGAAGAAGACAGCAGCGAAACAGACCATTCCTTTTCCCTGAAAGTATTCCGGCATTCGCATGTTCTTTGGGCCGTGATCGCCCAGCTGTTCTATGTAGGTGCCCAGGTTTGTGTAGGCAGTTTTTTTATCCGCCTCACCCGGTTCCTGATCGACATGCCGGAAAAAACAGCCGCTTACATTTGGGGAAGTGTTGCCATGGTAGGTTTCATGATTGGCCGCTTTGTAGGGACCTGGCTGATGAAATACGTAGCGCCGGCAAGGCTGCTTTCCCTGTACAGCCTGATCAACATCGGTTTGCTGGCTCTGGCACTGGTATCGTCGGGTAAGGTCGCGGTGTATGCAGTAGCCGCCGTTCCGTTTTTTATGTCGATCATGTTTCCCACTATTTTTGCGCTTGGGATAAAAGGACTGGGCGAAGAGACCAAAATCGCTTCCTCCTTCCTGGTCATGGCCATTTTTGGCGGCGCGCTGTTCCCCTTGTTTATGGGCATGATTTCAGACAGCACAGGCAGTATACAGAAAGCCTATATCGTACCCCTTATTTGTTTTGTGGTAGTCTGGTTTTTCGGCCGCTTCAAGTACATGCCTTCCAGGTAATCACCGCCCATGTCCTGGCGGTCAGGATCGGAATATGAGATACCCTGGGCGAGATATCCTTTTGTAAGAATCGTGGTCCCCTTCGCCCTGGGCATCCTGTGTTCAGGCCGGACACCGGAGTCCTTTTTTTTTGGCCTGGCTGTCCTGATTCCTGCAGGGATCATGATGATTCATACTCATCGTAAGGCTAAATCCCAGGTGTTGCCAGCCCCATGGTTTGGCTTGGCAACCCAGGTGACCTGGTGGGCCCTGGGTTTTTCCTGGATGTCCTTGCGGGATGAAAGAACATTGACGGCCCACTATTTTGATCCGGACAACCCTTTACAGGAACTGGTGACTGAAATATACCGCGTTGAAGAAAAAGAAAACTATTGGAATTGTTATAGCAGAGCTCTGTCCGAGATCATAGCACCTGTAAACAGGAAGGTGCATGGCAACTTATTGATCCGGATACCAAAGCCAGGTTCCTACAACCCTTCTCCAGGTGATGTCATACAGGCTCGATATCGCGTGAGAGATCCTTACAAACCTGCCTTTCCATTCGAATTCGATTGGAGCCTGTTTCTCCACCGCCGAAATGTCCACCATACCGCCATTCTTGATACAACTCATTTCAGGATCGTTCACCTTTCAGGGCCATCGCAGATGGAAAAACTCAGAATCCTGCTGGATCGATATATCCGCGAAGCAGTTCCATCGGACAGGGATTATCCGGTGGCCTCAGCCATGTTGCTGGGTTCTTATAAAAGAATGGACCAGGAGCTGTTCAATGCTTATTCCGCAACCGGAGCCGTGCATATCCTGGCCGTTTCCGGCCTTCATGTTGGGATCATGGCCCATATTTTCCAGTTTTTGTTTGGTTTTATCCGTATTGGAAAGAAAAAACCGGTTCAGCTCCAGGCCCTTTTGCTGGTCGGGGTGATCTGGGCTTATGCCTTGCTTACCGGAGCCGCGCCGGCCATCCTCCGGGCTGCGCTGATGTTTTCGTTTCTTACCGTCTCCAGGCTCCTGCTCCGCGATTCTTCCCCTCTTAATATCCTGGCAGCGGCTGCATTTGTACTCCTATGCATCAATCCGCTTGATCTGTACAACATCGGATTTCAGTTGTCCTTCCTGGCTATGGCTGGTATATTTCTGCTTTATGAACCTGTCCGCACCCTCATCATTATTGAAAACAAGATACTCCAGGCCATCTGGAAAGTGATCTCGGTCTCCTGTGCAGCCCAGCTTGCGATATATCCGGTAATCGGCTATCACTTCCACCAGTTTGCCTTTTATTTTTGGCTCACCGGATTGTTCAGTACTCCCTTTTCCTACCTGATCCTGGGCAGCGGTATATTGACGCTGGCCGCCTGGCCCCTGGTTGGCCACCTGATCCCCTGGCTCAGTATTCCATTCCGCTATGGCGTTCGTTGGATGAACGATATAGTCGCCTGGACCTATACCCTTCCTATGGGTAAAATGCAGGGTTGGTGGCCAAGCCTGACGGATACCCTTTTCCTGGTCATCCTCAGCGGAGGGATTGGTTATATCCATTTTCAGAAAACCCGATTTTCGTTTAACGCAATTCTATTCATTTGCATCCTCTTCTTCGCTCTTCTCATCGTCGAGGAAAAACAGGACCAATCAGCAACGGAAGTCGTCGCAGGAAGAAATAAATACCTACCCTGGGTCTGGATCAAACACCGGCAAAACGCCATTCTCTACACCTTTCAGGATAGCCTGAAACTGCCGCTCGCCTACTTGGACAAATACAATCTCCGGGAGAAAAACATCCTATACTTTCATCCCGGAAAACAAATCTTCCTTTCCGGATCCCTGCGCCTGGAAGGCAATCAAATCGTGCACGGAAGGGATCGCCTGGAACTCATTCTGGAGGAAAAGGATTTGAAACCTGCATTACCGGCCAACAGCAGGTCGCTGGTTTTGCTGAAGGACCATCCCACCGAACCAAGGCCGCTGGACGAACACCAAGGGCTAAGCACCCTGGATTTTATTTCCTTGACGGATGTGCCGGAAGGAAGCCATATTCCTTACCGCCCTGCTGAATCTCCTTACCTGCGCATCCGTTTACAATGAAATACAAACCGATTCCGGCTTTTTTCAGGTACACCCTTCATCAGCGTCATTCCCAGTTTGCCCTTTTATTTATGGTATTTCTCCTTGCGCTGACCTATTTGTACATTCATTATTTTCCCCCTCAAACCAGTTATGTCATCCTTCCTTTGGAGAAAGAGGAAATCACAAAGCCCGGAATGCAATTATGGGATTCCCATTTTCCTTCCGCTTTTCACGAAAAAGCTACCAGGAGGATTGACGCCAACCATGTAAACCTGGACGAGCTCCTTCAAGCCGGTGTTCCAAACAGAGTGGCCGGCAACTGGATTAAATACCTGAATAAAGGAGGAAACATCAGGTCATTGAAGGACCTCCGCAAAATTTACGGCATGGACCCGACCTTATTGGATAAACTGGCTCCGCACCTGGTATTTGAACAAGAGCATATAGTGGAAAGGACTGCTTCCCATGAATTGCTTCAAAGGCCGAACCTTCCCACAAGCCCCATTGACCCCAATTCAGCAGGTGTCCGGGAATTGGCAGCCGTGGGCCTGCCACTGAAGATTGCCTATACCCTGGACAACTACCGCAAAAAAGGAGGACGGTTTTCAAAGCCGGCTGACCTCACCCGCGTTTACGGCCTTAAGGACTCCATGCTGCAACGCATTTTACCTTTCCTGGTTTTCGAAAAGGAAGAACCGGATCCAGCAACAAATTCAGAGAACGATGAACTCAATAAAATCCCGGCCACCGCTTTACCCTTAGATTTGAACCAGGCTGATACCACGTCTTTAAAAACCCTTCCCGGAATTGGGCCGGTGCTGGCCAGGCGCATTGTCAGTTTCAGGGACGCTTTGGGTGGATTCCATGAAATCGAGCAATTGAAAGAGGTTTACGGCTTGCCGGATTCCACTTATCGTTTGATTGCCTCCAGGTTGGCCGTATCGCCAATCAACAGGCCCATCCGGATCCACCAGGATTTGCCCCTCAAAAAACCACACCCATACCTGAATGTTAAAGAAAGCCGGGTCCTGGCCAATTATATCATGCAGCATGGGCCATTGACCCGTTCCGAAGACCTGTACCGAATACAGGCCTTTGATTCGGCATTTTGGAAGAAGTTATTGCCCTATCTGGATTTCGGTACCCAATGAGAACCTTTTGTCAGCCCGGAAAGGAAAGGCTCAGGATTCGTTTTGACAAAAGAACCAATCTCGAAGTGAATTCCATTATTTTTGCCATCAATCCTAATTGTTCCTTCTTTGAAACAGCTCTGGACCCTTAATACCTATTTTTTAAAATACAAATGGCGTTTCCTGGCGGGCATTGTTTTTGTCCTGCTGATGAATTATTTCCGCATTGTCCAGCCTCAAATGATCCGGGAAGCCCTGGACCTGGTGGTGGAAGAACTCAAGAATCCCAGCCCGAACGCCCGTCAAATCCTTGGGCCTCAATTGGTCCGTTTTGGACTGATAGTATTCGGATGCGCGGTATTGATGGGGCTTTTTATGTATTTCATGCGCCAGACCATCATCGTGATCTCCAGGCTGATTGAGTATGACCTCCGGAAAAATATTTTTGGTCACTATTCCACGCTGGACCAGTCTTTTTACCGCAAACAGACCACCGGGGACCTGATGTCCAGAGTCACGGAAGACGTATCCAAGGTCAGGATGTACCTTGGCCCCGCGGTATTGTATGCGATCGATCTCGCCGCCCTGATCATCCTGGTGGTGTTTAGCATGGTCAAGGTGGACCTCACTTTATCCCTGCTCACTTTGCTTCCACTTCCTTTCCTGTCGATATCCATTTATTATGTAAGCACCCTCATCAACCGCAAGAGCACCCTGATCCAGCGCCAGCTTGCCAAACTCACCAGCATCGCGCAGGAGGTCTTTTCCGGGATCCGGATTGTCAAATCCTATACTCAGGAAAAAGCCATGTCCGGTTTTTTCAGGGAGGAAGCCGAAGAGTATAAAGCGCATACCCTTGATCTTTCCCGGGTCAATGCCTTGTTCTTCCCGCTGATCATGCTGCTTACCGGCCTGAGTACCGTGATCATTGTATGGGCGGGGGTCTACCGGGTTCAGTCCGGTGCCGTGACCCCTGGCAACATAGCCGAATTTGTGATCTACATCAACATGCTCACCTGGCCGGTGACCGCCATCGGCTGGCTGGCTTCCATCGTCCAGCAAGCCGAAGCTTCCATGAAAAGGATAAACGAATTCCTTAACGTTAAACCGGCGGTTGAATCAACAGGTCATTACAAGCCGGAGAAACTGCAAGGCAGGATAGAATTTAAAAATGTAAGTTTTGTTTATCCCAATACCGGGACCGTGGCCCTGGACCAGGTCTCTTTCATCATTGAACCCGGCGCCCGGCTGGCCATCATCGGCAAGACGGCTGCCGGCAAAACAACCATTGCAGAACTGTTATTGCGGCTTTTTGACGTCACTTCGGGAGAGATCCTCATCGACGGGATCAACATCAAAGACTATGACCTGAATGCGCTGAGAAAAAAAATCGGTTATGTACCACAGGATCATTTCCTTTTTTCAGAAACCATTCACAACAATATCCGGCTGGGCGCACCCGAACTCGGGGAAGACGCAGTCTGGCAATCGGCCAGATATGCTGCCATTGAAGAGGAGATCAATCAGCTCCCGGATAAAATGCAGACCATCCTGGGCGAAAGGGGTGTGAGCCTTTCCGGCGGGCAGAAACAACGGGTGGCCATTGCCAGGGCCCTGGCCATGAATCCGGACATCCTTTTGCTTGACGACTGCCTGAGCGCCGTGGACACCCGGACCGAAAAAAACATCATTCAAGCCTTCGAACAAGTTTTGAGCCATAAAACCGCCATCCTCATCACGCACCGCCTCAATCACCTGATGGGCTTCAACCAGATCCTGGTCCTTCATAAAGGCCGCCTGGAAGAAGCCGGAACGCATGATGAACTGATGCGGAAAAAAGGCATTTATTTCAAGCTGCTCGAAAGACAAAAATGGGAAGAGTCCAACGCACCGGGCGAAGTCGAGGTTTTTTGATTGTTTCCAAAATTGTATATTTGGTACCAATCAAAACTTTAACTGCACCGTGGAAAACGATGGTACCCAACGCAATTTAAGCGTGTACTCCCACAAGGTGAAAGCCGGGCGTAAACGCACCTATTTTTTCGATGTAATGAAGACGAGGGGCAATGATTATTACCTGACACTTACGGAAAGCACCCGGCGGTCTGACGGCAATGGTTATATCCGCCACCAGATTTTCCTTTACAAGGAAGACTTCAACCGATTTGTGGAAGGCCTGCAGGACGTGGTCAATCATGTAAAAACCAACCTCCTTCCGGATTTCGACTACGATCAGTTTGCTCACCGTGATGAAAATCACGACCATCAGGACCACGGCGACAACCTGCACGACGAGGACAAGTCGAAAAGCGACCAGATGGAATGGTAA